>CBKWFZ010000360.1:0-4730 GCA_966673785.1 uncultured bacterium | reverse complement strand
GGGCAGTTTCAGATCGAAAGCCAACCTTTTGCCGTACTTGCGTGTCAATTAGGAAAACACATATTATGCATCGCGCATCCCTTCTTATTCTAATCCTGCTCGCAGCTGCCTGCACGTACCACGACAATGCCGAGCAAGCACCAGTTTTTGAAGCAAAGTCGCTGGAGAACCTGACCGGAAGCTGGCTACTTTATGAAAGAGGTTTTTCACCTGGTTCGGGATACGAAGTTGTTGCAGTACCCGCTATACCTGAAAAGTTGATCCGTTTCGGCAGCGATGGCTCTTTTGAATCGAACACAGAGGGCTATGAAAAATACCGGCGCTACCGGATCGAGGAAGATGGTGATGCCACTGTTCTGGCGATAGCTACGTCGGAAGAGAATTTTAGTTCTTCAACTCACTCATTGAAGTTCACGCTGACATTCCGTGATAACGCCTTGTTTCTTTATACGCGGTGGTGCATTGAAGGGTGCCATGAGGCTTACAAAAAGATCAGCGACAGTCAGCCGGATCAGAATCCATAAAACTTTTTAGGATAGGCGTTTTCCGCGCGATCCAGATTCTCAAGGTCGATCAGCGCCTGCAGCAGGTGCGCCGTCAATTGCCCGGGCTTGCCATCTCCGATTACGCGGTCGTTAACACGAACAACCGGTACGATGCGTTTTGTCGTGCTTGTCAGAAATGCCTCGCGCGCGTCAAACACATCGCTGAGGGTTACGGAACCCTCTTCCACCTTCGCGACCTCTTTTCCAAGACTTAGAACATGCTTTCTCGTAATGCCCGCGAGCACGTTGTCCTTCGGAGTAACGAGCGTTCCATCTTTCCTTACAATGAAAAAGTTGCATCGCGGAAATTCCGAAACCAGATTTTCCCTGACATACAGAACGTCATAGGCGTTGGCTTCCCGCACTTTTTCGGAAAGCCAGATGCCCATGGTGTAATTGATCGTCTTTGCCTCAGGAAATTCCCTGACGTATTCGTGGGTGATGATGCTGACACCTTCATCGAAAACCCGCTGCGGCGGAAGCGTGAGCTCGTGATGCGTCATGATCAGATTTGGTTTACCCGGCAGGTAGCCATCTGGTGAGTATCCGCCTGTCAGAACCATTTTGATTCCCGATTCCCTGAGCGCGTTTTTTTCCACAAGTCTGTAGATCGTTTTGACCACCTTTTCGCGCTCCAGCGGGATTTGTAATCGCATCAAACCGGCGGAATGCCAGAACCGGTCGAGGTAGTCGTTCAGAAAGAAAACGTGTCCGTCGTGAATCTTGAAGAAGTCAAAAACCCCGTATCCGCGATGGAGAGCGAGATCGCTTATATGCACCCGTGCCCTGGACGCGGGGATCAGTTCATTGTTTACAAATGCGTACATAACCGACTGGAAACTATAAAACTATCAGAGAGTTTCGACCAAACAAACGGAATTTTGATATTCGACTAAAATTTACGGATTATGAAAAGAATTCTTCAGGTCGAGGAGCTGGCCCTGTTCGCGGCGTGCCTGTATCTGTGGCCGACCTTTAATCTTAGCTGGTGGCTGTTTGCCGCGCTAATCCTGACGCCTGACATCGGAATGCTGGGCTATCTCGGCGGGACGCGCATCGGAGCCTGGGTGTACAACATCTTTCACCATCGGGGTATTGCGCTCGCCGTCGTCCTGACCGGGCACCTTGCAGGAAATCTACCGATCCTCGTCGCAGGATATATCCTGTTTACGCATGCTACGCTTGATCGCATGCTGGGCTATGGACTTAAATACGAAGCCGGGTTTAAGGTAACACACCTTGATGCCATTAACTGAGCAAAAATTCGGTCGCGCTTTCATACCGCGTGGACTTTCGTCGGGTGACTAAGTTTGAAATCAGTCTTCCGACGATTGATCCCGGCTCTGTTGTTGACGTATCCCTTCGTGTAACTCTTTACCCGCGCATCGAAACGGATCGTCATTCCTTCGCGAAGCCCAACCTTCTCAAACGCCTTTGAGAACGTGAACCAAAGATGACCCGTTACAATTTCGCCCGTCGCGCCATCGCGTATGTCGGTAAGCAGGATAGTATCCTCACTGCGGCCTTTGAAGTTTGTCTTTTTACCAAAACGGGTAAAGATAGCGGTAAACGTTCGTCGTTCTCCTTCGTTGGTGGCAAGGTTTCTTCTCATTTCTCGCAGGTCGCGAAAAATAAATCAAAAAAAAAGAAGTCACCCGCCTGGCAACTTCTTTTTTCAACATATATTAACCCTAAACCGTTTCAGGTTCGAGCTGCCATACCGCCGGTGAGCGCCACAATCCACTCAGCAGCAGTTCGCGCATGAAGATGTACTCTTTCGGGAGTCTGTCATACATACGCTCAAAGAGTTCAGCGTGAGCCAGGAGCTCGTTTTTCCACGCTTCACGATCGATGTCCATGATCAACTCAAAATCGTGTTTCGTGAAGCTTTCGAGTCCGCGCCAGTCGATGTCGTCATAGTGGGGCATCCAACCGATAGGGCTTTCAACTGCTGAAGCTCTTCCTTTAATTCTTTGTATGATCCATTTCAGGATCCTCATATTTTCACCGAAGCCGGGCCACTGGAATTCGCCCTTTTCATCCTTTCTGAACCAGTTCACACTGAAGATCCGGGGCGGAGCCGGGAGGTTTCTGCCAAACTGCAGCCAGTGATTGAAATAGTCGGCCATGTGATATCCGCAGAAGGGAAGCATGGCAAACGGATCGCGACGGACCTTCCCGACTTCGCCGAACGCGGCTGCTGTCATTTCCGAACCCATCGTCGAAGCGAGATAGACACCGAAGTTCCAGTTCATTGCCTGGTACACCAGAGGTACCGTTGTACTTCTGCGTCCGCCGAAAATGAACGCACCGATCTTGACACCATTCGGATTCTCCCATTCAGAGTCGATAACCGGGTTCTGCGCGGAGGGAGCTGTGAAGCGCGCATTCGGGTGAGCCACCGTTTTGCCACTCGCCGGATCCCATTTCTTACCATTCCACCCGATCACGCCCGCAGGAACTTCCTTGGTCAATCCTTCCCACCATACATCTCCGTCCGGAGTTATCCCCACGTTCGTGAAGATCGTATTGCGGGAGATCGTAGCGATCGCACTTGGGTTTGTCTTTTCATTCGTTCCGGGAGCGACTCCAAAATATCCAGCTTCAGGATTTATCGCATAAAGATTTCCGTCCTTGTGGGCTTTTATCCAGGCAATGTCATCTCCTACTGTTGTTATTCTCCAACCCTCGAATGCCTTTGGCGGAATTAACATTGCAAAGTTCGTCTTTCCGCAGGCACTCGGAAATGCGGCTGCCAGGTAAGTCTTCTCCCCTTCAGGACTTTCCACACCCATTAACAACATGTGCTCCGCGAGCCAGCCCTCTTCCTGAGCCATCACTGAAGCGATACGTAATGCAAAACATTTCTTTCCCAGCAGCGCATTTCCTCCGTATCCTGATCCATACGAAACGATGGAACGTTCCTCCGGATAATGCACGATATATTTAACTGTCGGATTACATGGCCACTTCACGTCTTCCTGCCCGATCTCAAGCGGTGCGCCGACACTGTGAAGACACTTCACGAACTCGCCATCCTTTCCAAGAACATCAAGCACCCTACCTCCGACGCGTGTCATGATGTGCATATTGACAACGACATACTCGGAGTCTGTGATCTCAACACCGATTTGCGAGATCGGCGAACCAACGGGACCCATGCTGAACGGGATCACGTACATGGTACGTCCACGCATACATTTCGAAAACAGAGGCTTAAGCGTCTGTTTCATCTCCTTCGGATCCATCCAGTTGTTCGTGGGGCCTGCGCCGTCACGCGTACGACTGCATATGTAAGTACGGTCTTCAACACGTGCCACATCGCTCGGGTCGGAGAAACATGCAAAGGAGTTTGGCCGCTTTTTCTCATTCAGCCGGATGAACGTTCCTTTTTCCACCAACAGATTACAAAGTTCATCATACTCTTCTTTACTTCCGTTACACCATCTGATCTGGTCGGGCTGACAAAGGATCGCTACTTCATTTACCCAGCGCTCCAGCTCAGCGTGTTGCGTGTATACGATATTTTCCGTTTCCAATTCCTGCGTTTTCATGACTGTTTTGTTTTGTAGTGCGATGCTAAAGTAGACCTGGAAGCAGCGTTCCAAAATGATAAACATCACCCGCCATTTCATTTTTAGACGATTATTATCAGCTAAAAAACGGTACCGATAAGCAGCAAACGGTTGCGCTACGCAGGCGTAAATCCGAAACGACAGAAGTGCCAAACGAAACGTGCATTAATCCCATGTTGCCTGAAGAATTCGCAGACGGCAGCGCGTCAATGGTACCGATTCCGGAAAACCGGATCGAAGACGTACGTGACAAACTTCATTCATTTGGATGACGACGCGCACTTCGGTATGCCATCGCGAGTCATAAGTTTGGGTCGGTCAAAATCACAAATGAAACCGTGAAAAAGTATCTTGACAACCGTTCACTCAAACTGTTCATCCTCATCCTCCTTCCCCTGCTCGTGCTCGCGATACCGCCAGGATGGATCCCCGTCGATAATCTGACACACGTTGAGCAACGTGTGCTCGCACTCTTTCTGTTCGCTGCGCTCTTCTGGATCTTCGAGCCGATCCCGATCTACGCAACGTCAATGCTCATCATTGTTATCGAACTCTTATTCCTTTCAGACACGAGCATCGTCTTTATGAAAGGCGAAGGTCCTTCATTTGG
>CBKWFZ010000359.1:0-4732 GCA_966673785.1 uncultured bacterium | reverse complement strand
TTCAGTTTGTCCTTGTCTGCCGCCACCGTTGCACGCAACGCGGTCGCTTCATCGCTTTTCCCGGACTTCATCAGATCTCCGATCTTCCGGGAATCCGCATTTGACTGGGCCTTTATGTCATCAGCTGCTTTTTGAGTTTCACGGCGGCGTTGATCTGTCTCGAGGATTTCATCAATCAACGCTTCCGCGTCCTTAAAATTTCTCTTGCGGAGGCCCGCCAAAACATTTTCCCGTTGTTCACGGATTACAGAAACCTGCAACATGGTATAGAATTTTTACGAAGGTGTGAAATTAGTTTTTTTGAAATGGCAATCGGGTTTGCCTGCCAAGAAAAAATTTCTAAAGGTTTGATAATATTCAATTTTGGGCTATAATTGCAGTATCATTCGGCTTTTTCTCAAGCCCTCTGACTATTAATCCGAACTTTATTTATCTGATTCTTGGTTTTTAGGTTATCCATTCAATGACGCTGTTTTTCGGCATTTGGCTGAAATAGACAAATTCAACATATCACCACTTTTAAGAACACAACTTCATTTTTCCAAATCTCATGTATACGATTGACGACCTCAATGTCAGACTTCTTTCCGAATTGAAAGAAATTGCGGAAGGAATCGGCGTAAAAAACGCCAAAAAGCTCTCCAAACAAGACCTCATTTACAAGATTCTCGATCAACAAGCAGTTAGCGGCGAAACACTTCCTCCAACGACGAAAAAAGCGCACGTATCCGACGCACAGCCTGAACGCAAAATGCGCCCCCGCCGAAGGGAAAATGTAGCTCCGACACCTCCACAGGCCCAGGAGAAAACCGACTCCGATTTCACATCCGACGAACTACTCGATAACATCAATATTAATTTTGAACAGGGCATGCCGTCGTTTGATGACTCCTCGGAGACCCCTTCATTTCAGGAAGAGGTAGTCGTTCCTACGGAACGGCCTGCAAAAGAGGAGCGCCAACCTCAGCCGATGCGTCTTTCTATTCGTGAATTCGACGGGGCGATCAGCAATGAAGGCGTTCTCGAAATCATGCAGGACGGCTACGGCTTTCTGCGTTCTTCAGACTACAACTACCTGGCGAGTCCAGATGACATTTATGTTTCGCCTTCACAGATCAAACTTTTCGGTTTGAAGACGGGCGACACCGTGAAAGGATTCATCCGTCCGCCAAAGGAGGGTGAGAAATATTTTGCCTTATTGAAAGTGGAATCCGTCAATGGAAAGACCACCGAAGAAATCCGTGACCGCGTTGCGTTTGAATACCTGACTCCGCTTTTCCCGAATGAAAAGCTCAGACTCAGTACAACGCATGACAATCTTTCTACCCGCATCCTGGATCTTTTTTCTCCGATAGGAAAAGGACAACGCGGTATGATCGTGGCACAACCGAAAACGGGTAAGACGGTATTGTTGAAGAATATAGCCAACGCGATCGCGCAAAATCACCCGGAGGTGTACCTTATCGTGTTGCTGATCGACGAACGCCCTGAGGAGGTTACCGATATGGCGAGAAGCGTAAAGGCTGAAGTCATTGCTTCGACCTTTGACGAACAGGCGGAACGCCACGTTAAAGTTTCTGCGATCGTGCTGGAGAAAGCAAAACGCATGGTTGAGTGCGGACACGACGTGGTTATCCTGTTGGATTCAATCACCCGTCTCGCGCGCGCATATAACACTGTGGTGCCGTCGTCAGGTAAGATCCTTTCCGGTGGTGTGGATGCGAATGCGCTGCACAAGCCCAAACGATTCTTCGGTGCTGCGCGTAAGATCGAGGACGGTGGATCACTGACAATCATTGCTACAGCGCTGATTGATACCGGCTCGAAAATGGACGAGGTTATCTTCGAGGAATTCAAAGGTACGGGTAACATGGAATTGCAACTCGACCGCAAGCTCTCAAACAGAAGAGTTTATCCCGCGATCGACGTTCCGGCTTCCGGTACGCGGCGAGAAGATCTGCTTATGAAGGAAGAAGAACTCCAGCGCGTTTGGATTCTTCGCAAGTTTATGGCGGACATGAACTCTGTCGAAGCCATGGAATTCCTGCAAAGCAAGATGAAAGGAACGAGGAACAACGAAGAGTTTTTGTTGTCGATGAACGGGTAAGACGAAACCGGTAAAGAATATGAAGAGCTGATCCGTGAGGGTCGGCTCTTTTTTTGGTCCGCAATGGTTGACCGGATGGTCCGATAGCTGGCTAGCTATTCAAGGCCTTTTGCCTTCATCTTTTTGAATTCGCGGAAGCGACGGATCATCGCGATGGTGAAACCGGCCATGACAACGACAGTGCCAAGCCATAGCACGTTGATGAACGGTTTCTCGAGTGCCCGTATTACGATCCAGTCCTTCTGCCGCGATGCGACGTTTAACGTGAAGCTGTTGGTCTCCGGATGGATATTCGTGAGTTTGAATTGAAGTCCAAGGTCGCGGATTTCCGAAGGAACGAGCCCGGGACGGCCATTCATAATGAGGAATATCGGGTATGCAAAGTAGTCCTCATACTCACCCTTGACACGAATTGCGGCCCGAACGGCGACGGCGGAAGAGTCAAGCTTCACACCACTGACTTCAAACACGCGTTCGATCTTGTCAACCGTTGCGACATAGTCGTTCGCAAAAAATTCCTGGTTCAGCTTAACTTCCAGATCTTCCGAATTCTCCCATTCAATATCCTCGCGGCTTGAGCGACGGTCAACGTGCGCGTATAAGTCTTTTGTGAGATCACGTTTGATGTCAGGAGACGGTGCAAGCCCCATGTTCGGATTGTCCTGTACGCGGGGGAATAGCTTATGCACTTTCCCATTCGCATCGGTGAGCTCGAGTTCATAGTAAGTGTTCTCGGGATAGATGCTGATACTGTCGTTGGCGGAATACAGCTTTTTGTCCTTGTAATCGATATCCCTCAGGGCCACGACTTTGTACGGATCAGCTGTAAATGAAACGTCGTTCGGGTTGATGTATCCGAATTTGCCCCTTGGTTCCAGACGCTCCCCTTTATATTCGATCTTGTATCCCGCCATTGTACGCGGTTCGTTGACGAAGAGGAGCAGGTGATCGCGGTTGTAATCATCGCTGAGGCTTTTCGAGATCAGCATGCCGGTGTTGTTGAGCGATACGACCTTCGAGTATCCGGAGGAAAACATAACGCCGACGAGCATTAACCCCATCCCTATGTGCGCGACGGCGCCGCCGGACAGGCCAGGACTTGAACGCAACAGTGAAAAAAGGATCTTGCTGTTTGCGAAGACTGTAAACAACCCGGCAAGTAAAAGCACGAGCAGGGAAATATCATAGATATTGAACGCGTTGAGCAGAATGACGGTAGCGAGTATGCTAAGGAGCGCCGGAACGAAGAGCTCATTAAACAGTACCTTGCGGTCCATTTTGCGCCACCAGAAAAATTGCCCTACTCCGGAAAGCAATCCTACAATAACAGCAAACCAGAGCTGGTATTGTGAATAGAATTTTACCTGATCTGTCGGTGGTGCGAGATTGGATTCAATCCCGAACAGCCGCACAAACGCATTGACTACAGGTAACGATGTTCCAGCAAGTACCTGAAAGCCCATGAGCGTGAGCACGGTGACACCGATGAAAATCCAGAACTCGCGCGAATACGTTTCGACTTCCTTCCCGGATGTGGGGATCTCACGCCAACGTACTACACTCAACACAATTCCCACAAGCAGGAAGAACAGCATGTAGATCAGCAACTGACCGGAAAGTCCGAGATCCGTAAAGCTGTGCACGGAAGAATCGCCGAGAATTCCGCTTCGCGTAAGGAAGGTCGAGTATAAAATCAGGATAAACGTGGCGATTACAAGGATAACCGACGCCTTCAGCGCGGTTTCGCTGTTCTTGTATGTGATCATCGTGTGGATGGCAGCGACGAGCACCAGCCACGGTACGTATACTGCGTTTTCTACGGGGTCCCAGTTCCAGTACCCGCCGAAGTTGAGTGTTTCATAAGCCCAGTATCCGCCCATCAGAATTCCAAGCCCCAGGATGGCGCCGGCAAAGAGGGCCCACGGCAGGGCTGGACGCACCCATTCGGTGTAACGTCGAAGCCATAGACCGGCGATGCAGAACGAGAACGGTACGAGCGTGGCTGCGAACCCGAGAAACAATGTCGGCGGGTGGATAACCATCCAGTAATTTTGAAGCAACGGATTGAGTCCATTGCCGTCTTTCGGAATGAAATCGGGCTGTGCTTTGAAGATGGGCGCTTCCTGCATAACGTCACGAAGCAACAGGAATGGCGAGCTTCCGATCCGGAAGTCTATTCCGGGTATCACGACGCCCAGAATCATCGAGGCAAGAAAAGCCTGGACCAGTGCAAAGATAGTCATCACCGGACCCTCCCAGAATCTGTTTGTGTGAATCACCACGATACCAAGTACGGCGTGCCAGAACATCCACAGGAGGAAACTGCCTTCCTGGCCGTTCCAGAATGTTGAAATGAGATAATAGTCAGGGAGCTTTGTATCCGAATAGCTGTAGGCGTAATGGTATTCGAAGTAGTGATTGGCGATGATGGTGAAGAGCGAAACGCAAATACCAAGCACGGCAGCGCTATGGACATAGAATGCGATTCGTCCATTTTTAAGCCAGCCCTCCTTGTTGTCAATGGCTTGTGCGCTACTCGCCTTAAAGTACGAGTACGCGGTAGCGAGGGCGGCAACAAAAGATAGAATGACAGAGAAGTGACCGAGGTCACCTATGAAATAGTGG
>CBKWFZ010000358.1:0-4733 GCA_966673785.1 uncultured bacterium | reverse complement strand
AGAATCCGTCGAATGACAATCGCGACAGGGTGTTCGGCGATATCGGACTGAAATATCAGGTTCTTCCTGATCTCACGCTGAGCGGATTCATTCGTTCCGACATGTTCACGCAGAACATCGAATCACGCCGCGCATTTGGTGGAACCGGAATCCCCGGTTATTCAACCGGCAAATTCCAGAACCGGGAAATGAATTATGAATTCATGGCGCAATACGACAAGAGCTTTGGCGATTTTTCGGTTAATGGAATTGTTGGTGGAAATATTTATGACCGCAGGTATTCGTACCTCTCTATGGCCACCGTCGGCGGGCTTTCAGCACCGGGTTTCTATAATATCGAAGCCTCAATCGACAGACCCGACGTATCTTCTTACCTGCTGCGGAAACAAATTCGCAGTCTCTATGCGATGGCTTCCATTGGATTCAGAGATACTTACTTCCTGGATGCGTCTGTAAGGAATGATAACTCATCAGCGTTACCGCCAGATAATAATTCCTACTGGTATCCTTCGGTTTCCGGAAGCGTCGTGTTCAGTGAACTCGCAAACTGGAACCCGATGTCACTCGGGAAACTGCGGGTGAGCTATGCTCAGGCTGGTTCCGACCTTAGTCCTTACGAGACGAGCTCGTTCTATTCGGTTGGTACCGTCTATGCGGGTGGAGTAACAGCAAATACGCTTACGGTGCCGGATAATCTCAACAATCCCAACATCAAGCCATCGTTCGCGCATTCCTACGAAGCCGGTGTCGACCTAAAGTTTTTTAACGGAAGGCTGGGTGCATCATTTACATGGTATCGCCAGATCAATAAAAACCAGATCCTTCGTCTCGACGTTTCCGGTACAAGCGGATATGGATCGGCTACCATCAACGCGGGAGAGATTGAAAACAACGGTATTGAACTTGCCCTTACAGGCACTCCTTTGAAGACAGGTAAGCTGGACTGGGATGTGATGTTCAATATCAGTCGTAACCGCAATATGGTTGTAGAGCTCTATCCGGGCATAACGGTCTATCAATATGGAACGACCCGATATTCGTCGGTGTCCAGCTATCTCAATTCGTACGAAGGTAAACCATTCGGCAGTCTTGTAGGGCAGGCTTACCAGCGCGACGAAGCTACGGGCAAGATTCTTCTTGATAATAATAACATGCCGATGTTTACGGACGCATCCCATGACTTCGGAACCATTCTTCCTGATTTCACCGGAGGATTTCAGAACATACTGCGCTACGGAAAGTTCGAACTTTCGGCGATGATCGACTTTCAGGTAGGCGGGCAGTTCTTCAGTCGGTCTAAGATGCTTGCTGTCAGAACCGGACTTGATCCGATAACGGTTGCTACCAACGACAAAGGTTTCAGTGTACGGGATCCAGTCGCCGAAGGTGGTGGCGTGAAGGTCGAAGGAATTTCCGCCGAATCGGGAGAGCCGGTTACCGCATATGTGAATCCACAGACTTACTATGGTGTTGTCGGAAGAAGAATCTATGAGGAATGGCTCATCGATGCGACCTACGTAAAGCTGCGCGAATTACGTCTGGGCTATACGTTTGATAAGGGTGACTGGGACAAGTTACCGTTTACCCGCGTTGGATTCGCGCTTGTAGCGAGAAATCCGGCGATGCTCTACCAGAAAGCGCCGGAAGGACTCGACCCTTCCGAGTTGTCGACTGGCAGTCAGTCAATCAGCTGGTATGAGTCGGGACAGATCAATACGGTCCGCTCATACGGGTTTAATCTCAACCTCACATTCTAACTTCGACGATCATGAAAAGAATATATTTCCTGTTCACGCTGGTCCTGTTTGCCGGATCGTGTAACGAGTTTGATGAGGATATCAACAAGAATCCCAATCAGCCGAGCGAAGCATCGGGACCACAGTTGCTGGCGAGCGCAATGCTCTCTCTTCCCGATCTGAGTGAGTCGCCGCAGGGCGAGTTCCTGGCACAATACCTTGCGGAGACGCAGTATGTGACCACATCCCTGTATCCACAATCCAGCACAAGCTTTTACGGTTGGTATCAAAGCCCGCTCATCAATATCGAGACCGTTCTTAACAACTCGAAGGCAAATCATGAGCTGATGGTTGCGAAAATACTTAAGGCTTACTTTTTCTGGAATATCACGGACCGCTGGGGCGACGTTCCCTTTACTGAAGCGCTGCAAGGTGCGACAAACCTGACGCCGGTATATGATACCCAGGAAGCTATCTATGATGCCTTATTTGCCATGTTGAAAGAGGCAGGCGAAATGGAAGTAACGGGACAACTGGCAAGTGATATTGTTTATGAGGGCGATATGGATCGCTGGAGAACGCTTGCCAACACGATACGGTTGCTGATGGCGCTCCGGCTTTCGGAGGTCGACCCTGATCGCGGCAAGACTGAGTTTACCGCTGCACTCGACGATGGTGTCATGACTTCCAATGATGATAACCTGGTTTTCAGACATCTTGCTGACGCCAATAACCAGGGTTACTGGTATAACCAGATAACGGTACTCGGCCGTGAGTGGTGGGCCCTCACTGAGGGGCTTGTTGATGAAATGAAACCAGTAAACGATCCAAGGCTCGCGGTCTTTGGAAATCCTAACAGAACCGACGATGAATACGTCGGGCAGTTGTATGGCGATATCGTGAATTTCGATACTGAAAAGTATTCGCTGCTCGGGGACGACATCGCCGTGCAGGACTCGGAGGTTCACCTGGTCACTTACGCGCAGGTCCTGTTTGCAAAAGCTGAAGCTGCCAAACTCGGCTGGATAGCGGGTGGCGACGTCGAAGCGCAGGCGAACTATGAAGCGGCGATCGAGCAGTCTTTCCTGCAGTGGACCGGATCGAGCGATGGAATCGAGACTTTCCTTGCAGAACCGGCAATTGCCTATGATCCTGCTCAGGCGATTAAGCAGATAGCAACGCAACGTTGGGTGCATCTCTTCATGCACGGCTACGAAGCCTGGGCTGAATGGCGGCGGACCGGTTACCCCGACAATCTCGTGGAGCCAGAGGGTGCGGCTGTACCAAACCGGCTTATCTATGTTGAGTCTGAGCAATTTAATAATACTAAAAACTATAACGAGGCTGTCCAACGCCAGTTCGGTGGAACGGAGAGCCTCTATGGCAAGGTTTGGTGGGATGCCAACTAAGGTGGATTAAGGCGTAACCGTTTTTTGGTTATTGGGCAGGCTACGGGGAAACCCGTAGCCTTTGTCTTTTTTGGAAAACGGGATTATATGGGTCATGCATTGGTAGATGGAGCAAACGCCAGCAGCCAACGGACATTTTCATAACGATTGTCGCGTATTCCACAGACAACCATTTAATGTCACTGTTCGGAATACAATACAGGAAAGCTTTTCGTAAATTCGATAGACGTGATTAAGAATGCTTCGCACGAGTTTTCTCTTCTGTCTGTTTTTGTACTTTTTTGTGACGTCGGTATGTGCCCAAACCGGCATGTTCCTGACGTACGAATGCGCGCGAAATACGAAAAACGCAAGACAGCTCACAATTCAAAATCACCGCGTATGTATTGCGGAAAACCCTCTTTTAACAACTGACGAAATCGAAAGCATATCCACCATAACGGAGTATCCGGGAATGCTGGAGTTTCACATGGTGCTGCGTGAAAAATCGTTTGAAAGACTTAAGCAGGCCTATTCCATTTCTCCCTTCGTTGTATATCTTGTCGATGGGCAGGTGTTGTTCACAATGATCCCAAAAAACGATCCGTTAACCAGCCGCCGACTGGCGGTCCAGACGGATAGTGACTTTCTCAATTTCCGCGTCCTTCATGGTCTTCTCAGGGACAAGCTAAATCAAAGCGACTGACGACCACCTTTCTATTGCGGCAGGGGATGCAAAACATCAATGTGGAACAATTTCTATCGTGTAAAATTTCTTCCGCGTAAGCGGCGGTATTACAGGCCGTCATGAACGTGTAAGCGTGGCATCGTATTTCACGATTATCATGAATGAACATTGAAACGAAAAACAACGACACTATGAATTTTGTAGTTAAGGTTTTATTTACTGCTGCCCTTTTTGCCTTGTTTGGAAATGTAAATGCACAGGTGGCCGACACGGTAGATTATGATGAAAACGAATCACGATATCAGTCAGACAACACGTCTCTCGACGATCGGTACAACACGGATACGACCGGACGTTACGGCGATGAGTGGGAGAAACAGCAAGATCGCGAGCAACAAGGTGAAGATACGTTTAATGAAACCCGGGATGAGACGAAATACAGTAACGACGGGCGGAACCCAGGCAACGACAACGATCCGTCAGGGGGCGCTAACACAATTGATCCGGACGCGTCATTGATTCCCAGCAGCGACTCTGCCCACAGACAGGCGCGGGAGGAACTGAACGCCGCCGCAGACACACTAAACTATGATGCTGCGCGTAAAGCAGATCCGGAAAAGGCCGGCATTACGGCCGAACATGCGGCGGACACCGCACTAAAAAAGGCCGAAAGGCAGGACGGAGAATCCCGATAATACATATTCCGTTAGCGAAAAAAAGTCAGGTTAATGCCTGGCTTTTTTTGTTGCCAGACGTCGCCATGGATATTAATCAGCGGGCAGGGTGATAAAAATCACCATCCGCCAAACGCTTCCTGATTTAAATTGCAGGTAAGCGTCGTTTATATGAATGTCCTCATTGCCTATTCGACCACTGAAGGTCATACCAGAAAGATCGCTGAATTTATAGCGACTGAAATGC
>CBKWFZ010000357.1:0-4733 GCA_966673785.1 uncultured bacterium | reverse complement strand
TATATGGAAGAAGAGTATCGCAAGGGAAGGGGTGCTCAGTTAAGACCTGCAAACCGGTTTTTGCGGCAGGCCGTCGTGAAGGATCACATCGAAGGTCTCGACGAAGCCGAGGACGTCAATATCAAAACGCAGGTATTCTTTGAATCGTCAAAAACGATCGTAAATAAGATCACCAGTCCTGACCTCGGCATGATGTATTCAACAAATCCATATCAGGGCTGCGAACACGGATGTATCTATTGTTATGCGCGCAACACACATGAGTACTGGGGATTTAGTGCCGGGACAGATTTCGAAAGCAAGATCATTGTAAAGAAGGATGCGCCTGCTCTTGTCGAAAAGTTCATCCTCCGTCCGGGGTGGCAGGCGGTACCCATCAGCGTTTCAGGTAACACGGATTGTTATCAGCCACTTGAGCGCGAGTTCAAATTAACGCGGGGAATTCTGCAGGTATTTGCGAACTACCGGCATCCTGTCGGAATGATAACAAAGAATGCGCTGGTCACACGTGATATTGACCTCCTTCAGGATCTTGCGAAAGACAATCTCGTACACGTGTACATATCCATAACGACGCTTGACGAAACGCTCCGCAGCAAGATGGAACCCCGGACAGCAAGTGCGAAAAAAAGACTGGCGGTTGTTGAAACGCTTGCCAAAAACGGGATTCCGGTAGGTGTGATGAACGCTCCGATAATACCGGGTCTCAACCATCACGAGATCCCTTCGATCCTTAAGGCAGCTTCGGAAAACGGAGCCTTTACTGCAGGGATGACAGTGGTTCGTCTGAATGGCGCGATCGGCGGAATTTTTGAGGACTGGCTAAGAAAAAATTTCGGCGATCGTTTCGATAAAGTCTGGAATCAGATATGTTCACTTCACGGTGGTCATGTAAACGATTCCCGCTTCGGAACCCGGATGACTGGAGAAGGAAACCATGCAGAAATTATCCACCAGCTGTTCCGTACTGCGAAGCGAAAGTATTTTGCCGATAAACATATGCCGCCCATCGATCTGACGAAATTTCGAAAGGGTGGTTCCTTAACCCTTTTTTAAACCAATCGCTACTGAATTATGAGCAAACCATTTAAACCATCCGGTTACAATTCACTATCACCCTATTTTGTCGTGAAAGACGCGGCAAAATTTATGGATTTGATGAAGCACGTGTTCGACGCAAAAGAACTTCGTCGTTATGGTAACGACGATGGCACGATCATGCATGCGGAAATGTTGATCGATGATTCGGTGATCATGCTGGCCGATGGAAACGAGAATTATCCGCCGCACAAACTGATGCTGCACGTGTACGTGAGCGACGTGCACCGGTCTTACCAACGTGCCCTTGAGCATGGATGCCAGGCGGTTGAAGCGCCGGTAAACAAGCCCGGGGATCCGGACATTCGCGGATCATTTACCGACTATGCAGGTAACTTCTGGGCTATCGGCACGCAGCTTTGACGCTACTTACCAGCTCCGGCGTAGTGCTGGTAGAACGAAACAATTGTTTCAATTCCGAGCAGGAAGTTCTTCACGCCAAAGTGTTCATTGGGAGAGTGAATAGCGTCGCTGTCGAGACCAAATCCCATAAGTACCGTATCGAGGCCAAGTTCTTTTTTGAATAAGGCAACGATTGGGATACTGCCACCATCGCGCGTCGGGATTGGTGTCTTGCCCCAGACCTGCTGAAACGCTTTGCTTGCCGCTGCATAGGCAGGTGAACTCGTCGGTGTAACCGCGGGTTCACCTCCGTGGTGCGCCATCACCTTCACATCGACGTAAGGTGGTGCGATCGATTTAAAATGCTTCGTGAAAAGGTCGGTGATTTCGCTGCTCACCTGGTCAGGGACCAGTCGCATCGAAATCTTGGCATGTGCTTTCGACGGTAACACCGTCTTGGCGCCCTCGCCGGTGTACCCGCCCCATATGCCATTGACGTCAAGCGTCGGGCGAATGCCGGTGCGTTCCAGGGTGGTATATCCCAGCTCGCCCTTCACCTCTCTCACGCCGAGGTCTTTTTTATAGTTATCCAGATTGAACGGAGCCTTGTTGATTGCTTCACGTTCCGCCTTGGAAAGCTCCGCAACCTTGTCGTAGAATCCCGGGATGGTGACGCGACCGTTTTCATCATGAAGGGAGTTGATCATGCTGCACAGCACATTGATGGGATTCGCAACGGCTCCGCCATACACACCCGAATGGAGGTCGCGATTGGGCCCGGTAACTTCAACTTCCATGTAGCTCAAGCCACGCAAGCCGGTAGTGATCGACGGCGTCTCCAGGGAAATTATCGCCGTATCGGAAATCAGGATGATGTCCGCCTTCAGCTTCTCCTTGTTTTCCTTGACGAACGTACCCAGGTTGTCGGATCCCACTTCTTCTTCACCCTCCACCATGAACTTCACGTTACACGGAAGCATGTTGTGCCTGGTCATGATCTCAAACGCCTTAACGTGCATATAAACCTGGCCTTTGTCATCGCATGCGCCGCGGGCGAAGATCTTCCCGTCCTTAATGACGGGTTCAAAAGGCGGCGAATCCCACAGGTTCAATGGATCGGGTGGCTGCACGTCATAGTGACCGTATACCAACACCGTTGGCAACGAAGGGTCCACTTTCTTTTCAGCAAAAACGATTGGATGTCCTTTTGTTTCACAGATTTCTGCCGTGTCGACACCCGCATTCAGAAACTGCTGCTGAAGGAATGTCGCAGCATTGCGTACGTCGTCGCGGTTGCGGCTATCCGCGCTGATTGACGGGATCCTGAGCCATTGAAAGAGTTCGGAGAGGAACCGTTCTTTGTTCGATGAAATGTATTCGTTTACCATGATCTACCTTATAACCTTTTTATTTTCCGGATTTCCTTCACGCTATAGTATCCTTTTGCTTTCGGAATATAACATTCGACATCCTCGACAGTGACGTTGACTTTCTTTCCGACGATTGATTTCGGATCTTCGACGAGTTCTTCCGAACCTGGGAAATTTCTGTACCACAAAACCTTGTACGTCTTTCCATCATCGGCTTTAACGTGGTATGTGATGAGGTCCTGTCCTTCCATCTTTACGACCTTTCCATTTATAGTATAGGTAGATGGCCCTTCTTCCCCCTCATCGGCAGCGATTTTTGACTGGCCGAGCTTGACCACAAGATCCGGGCATATCGTAACCATTTTTACACCCAGCTTTTCGCCGATTTTTCTGCCGGTGTCGCCATTGAACTCATCAATCCCAAAATATTCGTTTACGGCATCGGAGTGCTGCTGGTAGTAGGTGAGGATACACATACCGGCTTCTATCTTCAGCTTTTCATAATCGTCCGAAAGGTTCTTCGACTCAAGGCAGCTGCACGCGGCGCGAGCCATGTCATCAAGAAGGTCCTGCCCGCATAATGAACCGGCGGTCAGGATCAGGGCGACAAACGGGATAATTCACATCATCGTGAAGTATGGCTCCAATTTAAGGAAACGCCGAAATGCGGCAAAGGAAAGATGGTAAATCGGACTCCTGACGACTTCGCTATGTCACTTCCACTCCAGAGTATTGACAAGGTGCATCATGTCTTTTTTCATATACTCAATGGCGGGAGCGAGCGAGTCATTCGCAATCGCCGTATTGAAATAGAGTGCGGCCCGCAGAAAGTTCTCCGTCGAATCTGTGATCGTCACCTGAAACTGACTCGGAACCTCGCCTTCGAGTTCGGCGATCACTGCGGTTTTTCCACTCGGTGTTGTTGAAATGAGCTCATTTATCGCGTAAGCCTTGATCTGGTGCTTTGACGTAAGCGTGTAGGCGTCGTCCATCAATTCACGCAGCAGTTTCTCATCGTTGTGAAGCGGCTTATAGGTCACGTGAATATTCGCCTTCATGAAAGGGTAGAGGATTTCAATCCAATACTTCTCACGAATCGATGAAGTGTCCGGAAGTAGCCGTGCATGGCGGGAATACTCAAAGGAGTAGGGCAGTGAATCAGGCAAGGGCCGGTAGACCGGATCGGGAAGTTCCAGCCTGTTATAGCCTAATGGTTTGGGCAGGTAGTCGCGGTTACAGGAAGAAACAGTAAAGGCGAACGGCAAAAGCAGAAGCCACAGCTTTCGTACATAATAAAGCGAATGATGTCGGTTTCTGCTCCTGCCTTTACTGCGCATTGTCAAAACGAACACGAACTTCTAGAAAGGAAGGTCGTCAGTTGAACTGGTGTTCATCGCGCTGGTGCTGTAGTCACCCGAAGATCTTTCCTGAGAACCGGCATATTGGTCTCCTCCGCCGGAAGACGAACCCTTCGGTGAAAGCATCGTCATGTTGTCTGCAACAACTTCGGTGGTATAACGCGTCACCCCCTCCTTCTCCCACGAACGGGTCCGGAGCTTTCCTTCAATGTACACCATGTCGCCTTTGTGAAGAAACTTCTGCGCAATTTCGGCGAGCCCGCGCCATAGCACGATGTTATGCCATTCCGTGATTTCTTTCTTTTCGCCCGTTGTCCGGTCTTTATAACTTTCAGACGTAGCGATGCTGAAATTTGCGACGACCGCGCCATTGTCGAGATTTCTCACTTCGGGGTCTTTTCCCAAGCGCCCAACAAGAATTACTTTATTGACTCCTGACATAATATTGATGAATTTACATTACAGTTTGATAGCACAACGGTAAGACGAAAAAAACCGGGTTCCAAAGCTAACTATAAAATATCATAATCACTGAGGAACCGGCTTATTAAAACCGGTTTTGGCA
>CBKWFZ010000356.1:0-4737 GCA_966673785.1 uncultured bacterium | reverse complement strand
TGATTGGTGCTTTCGCCTCCCTGTACATGTCGAGAACCTCATCCACGACCTTCTCGAGGAACACGTATGTCGACTCCATGCCCACGTCCATGATGTTATCGTTCCATCCCTGAACTGATTTGTAAACCGATTTGTCGTCCGGATCACGCAGCAGGTATTCGCGCGCCTTATCTTCCGCGCCCACATCCATGTATCGTCTGAATCGGGCTTCCATTGATTTCACCGCGGCACGCGCATGGCCTGGTGTTTCAATCTCCGGTATCACGGTGACGAAGCGGGTGTTCGCATACCGTAAGATTTCAATAAAATCCTCCCGTGAATAATGGCCGCTGCCATGTTTGTTCAGGACATCCGGACCCGAGCCGAATGACGGCTGAAGGTGCTCTTCGTTCGTAAGCGTATGTCCCCTTCGCGAACCGACTTCCGTAAGCTCAGGCAAACCCGGTATTTCAAGTCGCCAGCCCTCATCATCGTTGACATGCAGGTGTAGCACATTCAGTTTGTAGAGAGCCATCACATCGATGAGTTTCTTAACCTGCTGGCGCGACTGGAAGTTTCTGGCGATATCGAGGAAAAACGCCCGGTGAGGAAACCGGGGTTCGTCGATTACCTCAACGGCAGGAATGGCAACAAAGCGCCGGATCGTTTTCAGTGTGATCGGCGGAATCAGTGTCTTGAGTGATTGAATACCATAGAAAATTCCGGACGGTTCGGATGCGGTTATCTCGATGCGCATTGGATCAACGTTTAGGGTATACGCCTCAGTACGCGTATTTCCTTTCTTCAGAACGATGCAATCTCTCTCCGTACCTGCGCCGCTTTTTCCCAGACGTTTGCCGGTAAGCCAGTAGATCTCTTCGATCAGATAATCCGCGACCTTATCGAAATCCTGATCGGCGACAACGGTAGTGGATTCGGTGATCATGAAAAGTCCGGCATTTTCCTTGTACGCAACAGGAGTCGGAAAAACCTTGACAAGTTCCGTCTCATCCATATCGCGCACGATCGCATTCTGTTCGTACAGCATTTCAGGAGTAATGCGACCAATGTTATCACCCGGAAACCGCTGATACTGCCTTGGTTTTCCGGACGGAATGACCGTGTAATTTTCAACAGGCAGTCCCTGATCCGGTTTGTCTTTCCATACCCAGTAAAGTCCTGCCGGCGCGTCGGAAACATTCACTGCCCAATCCGACGATATGAATGTAATCTTAAGCGATTCCCCTCCTTCAATACCCGCGAAGGTTGGTTTCGGATAAAGGCGAAACAGGTCGCCATTGATGTGGTCGATGCGCACATTTCCTGTGACCGATTCGGGAAATATGGTGCGCGCAAAATTAAAATACAACGCCCAGCCCGAGGGAGACAGTGATCGCGATGCGTCGTTGGTAATGGTGAACGCCGAGAGAAATCTGTTCTGATTCCCATGATGATTCTCCATCACCTCCCAGGTCATTTTCATTTTGTTGACAGGAATCTTTTTTATCTGGGCATGAAGCGAGACACAGAGGAGGAACGGAAAGAAGCACGTGACAAGTGAGTATCTCATGAAATGTTTGCTTCACGCGGCGTTGATTTACCGCGATTTTAAGTTAGTGCAAATGCGTCCGGTACCAAACCCGTCGGGGGCATTCTGCTGCGGTTTGAAGGCGGCGGCGGTTAAAAAACGTAACTTTTTATGAGCGTCCGGCTTTGTTATTTACCGTAAAAACGCAGAAAAGTACCGTTTCAGGGAGAAAACCTTGACTTTAGGTTAAATCCAGAAAAATATATATATCTTTATGAAGTTAATTGACAAACCTTTCAGGACCCTCCCCAAAATTCTGTTGAGTAGTCTGGTTAAGTTTCTCAGTTATCGATAATTATTTTACATTCTTTTATTTAGTAGTACAAATGAACATTTACGTTGCCAACATCCCTTTTAAGGCATCCGAACAGGAATTGAAGGGATTATTTGAAGAGTATGGCGAAGTTTCTTCAGCCAAGATCATCATGGACAAAGTCACTCAGCGCAGCCGTGGTTTCGGTTTTATCGAAATGGCGGATGAGGGCGCGGCCCGGCAGGCAATCTCAAGCCTAAACGGATTCAATTTTCTCGGCAAGACCTTGGTAGTTAACGAAGCCAGACCCAAGACCGATTCACCCCGTCCCGGCGGCGGCGGTGGTTTCAGGAGCGGGGGAGGATTTAACCGTAGAAACGAATACTGATAAAAAATCGGATATCCATGAAGGCCACCTCGCGTGGCCTTTTTTATTATGGTATATCATGCTTTATCATCGGATAGTTGGAAGCCTTCTTATAATTTCGTACATTTTGTATTACAACGGCGCACGAGAATTAAAGAGACTAAACTGTTAAGTTTTTACTTGGCTTAACCTAAACCGAGGGCGTCCCGAAAACCGGGATGCCCTTTTTTTATTTTTTCTCCTATCTTTCCGCTTCCATGTACATCATAGGAATCGATATCGGAACAGGAAGCACGAAGGCTGTGGCCGTATCACCTTCGGGTGAAGCTCTCGCCAGCGTGCGCGTTTCCTATCCCACGCTCATTCCGCTTCCCGGATACTCCGAACAAGATCCGGAAGTAATCTGGCAAGCGTTTATCAATGCGCTGACACAACTCGTGTCCCGTACGCCAGCACAACCGCACGCCGTGTGCCTCAGCAGCGCCATGCACAGTGTTATACCTGTAGGCATTGACGGTACGCCGCTCCATCCCATGATCACCTGGGCGGATAACCGTAGCGCAAGCGTTGCGTCTCGCCTGAGAACGTCGCTATCAGGGCGACCTCTTTATGAAGAGACCGGTACTCCGCTGCATGCCATGTCGCCACTCTGCAAGATCATCTGGATACGTGAAAATGATCCCGGTCTCTTTTCCAGGACAGCGCGGTTTATTTCGATCAAGGAGTATATCTGGTTCCGGCTGTTCAATGTCTTTCAGGTCGACTACTCCATCGCATCGGCAAGCGGTCTGTTCAATATCAATACACTTACGTGGCATGCGCACGCCCTCGAACTTGCGGGCATTGGCACGGAACGTCTTTCGGCTCCTGTTAACACGGATCATGTGATCACCGGAGTGACGGACACCGCGCTCCTCCCCGATGCATTGCGTAAGGTTCCGTTTGTCATTGGTAGCAGCGACGGATGTCTTGCCAATAAGGGAAGTTATGCGACCACGCCCGGTACGGCCGCGCTCACCATTGGCACAAGCGGTGCGATACGCGTGGCGCGGGAAAAGCCTGCGCTCAATTGGGAACACATGACGTTTAACTACCGGCTCAATGAACAGGTGTTCATTTCAGGTGGGCCAATCAACAATGGTGGGATCGCGCTGAAGTGGTATGCTGAAAAATTGCTCGGTAAGGCGATGACTTCCGACAACGCGTATGCTCAGCTGCTCTCCGGGTTAGCGGCCGTGCCCGCAGGATCAGAAGGACTGATTTTCCTGCCCTATCTTTTCGGCGAACGCGCGCCGATCTGGAACAGCAGCGCCTGTGGTGTATTCTTTGGAATCACGGGCCAGCATGACCAGACACATTTTACCAAAGCCGTGATCGAAGGCATCCTGTTTTCCCTGTACCAGATCATGCGAGGAATCGAATCGGATGGAAGTGAGATTAAGCGCATCCATGTAAGCGGTGGGTTTGTGCGTTCACAGGAGTGGGTTCAGATGCTGGCGACAATTTTCGGAAAGAAGGTGATACTTGTCAACCGCGAGGACGCATCGGCGATCGGTGCCGCTTTCCTCGCCTTTGACGCCTTTGGAATACAGGGTGATTATGATGTCTTCTCGGAAGCTGAGGCGATCACTTTTGAGCCACAGCCGGAGACACACACATGCTATCGCGATCAGGTGTTCCCGGTTTATGAACACCTTTACCGAACACTTTCACTCGATATGGAAATCGTGCACCAGTTTAAGTCAAGACAAGATGTTTCAACCGCTCCTCTCACTGAAGAGCAAAAAATTTAATCAGGACCAACCATGCAAATCGGACTTATCGGCCTCGGCAAAATGGGTTTCAACCTTGCCCGTAACATGAAAAACAAGGGCCACGACGTAATAGCCTTCGACATCAATGAAAAAGCATTAGCCGAAATTTCAAATCACGGCGTAGCTACTGCAGCATCGGTGAAAGATCTTGTGGAGAAGCTGTCGTCCAAACGGGTTATC
Organism: uncultured bacterium; assembly: GCA_966673785.1. GTDB lineage: Bacteria > Bacteroidota > Bacteroidia > Cytophagales > Cyclobacteriaceae > Ohtaekwangia. The sequence continues at coordinate 556 of CBKWFZ010000356.1, read as the reverse complement.
TGGATTATGATCCCAGCCGGCGATCTTGTTGATCAGACACTCAATATTCTCAAACCTTTGCTCTCTGTTGGCGACATCGTGATCGATGGCGGTAATTCGTTCTACAAGGATTCAATCCGGCGCGCTGAAGAAATGAATGCCGTTCAGATAAACTTTCTGGATTGCGGGACGAGTGGCGGGATGGACGGAGCGTTGCATGGTGTGTGTGCCATGATCGGCGGCAACCGGTTCGCATTCGACCATTGTGAACCGCTGTTCCGCGACATTTCGGTTGCGGATGGCTACTTGTACTGTGGCCCGAGCGGCGCCGGTCATTTCGTCAAGATGGTGCACAATGGAATTGAATACGGCATGATGCAGGCGATCGCCGAAGGATTCGAGGTTATGCACAAAAGCGATTTCAACCTGCACCTTGAAAGCGTGGCCAAAGTCTGGAATCACGGATCGGTAGTGCGAAGCTGGCTCATGGAGCTGACTGAAAACGCATTGCGTAAAGATCCGGGTCTCTCCTCCATACGCGGGGTGATGCATTCGTCGGGCGAAGGCAAATGGACGC
>CBKWFZ010000355.1:0-4743 GCA_966673785.1 uncultured bacterium | reverse complement strand
CCAGCAACACTTTTGATCCCCCCTGACAATCGAAGATGATGCGATTGCCATCCCGGGTGAATGAGGAACAGTTCCCCGGCGTACTTTGCGCCAATGAATCAATACCGGATAGTAACAGTAGCAGGATGATCAGATGTCTCATAGTGTTTTCGCTATTTCAATTTCACAAGACGCACAAAATCGACGAGCGCCTCATTTGTTTCACCGTTCATATTTCTATTGGCCGGATCATAGCTCATGGCCAGATTAGCCTTTCCCTTTTTCAGCATTACAACAACCGGATTCGTATATCCCCAATCAGACCACTCGTTTTTGCCGCGTTGCGGAAGAACGATCGTGCCGGCAAAATTTCCATCAAGTGCAAGGCGCCGCACTGCGCATTTGTTTTCGGTATTTACAGGGCCGTGACCGTTAGCATAACGAAAATCCACCGCATACATCCCGTCCGCGGGGATATCTACTTCGAATCGCAGCGGAGAGTCTGCAGGTGTAGCGCGCATGTATCCGTTTCCCGAAAAACCGGCGTACTTGTCTTCACCCGATTTTGAGGAAGTTTCTGCCTCAACGATGATCGCCTTATTCTCAATATTGAGCATGAACGGCTCCGACGCAAATGACTCAGCTCCTGAAGCATCTACGGCGACGACTTGCAGAACGCCATCAGGCAATGCACCATTCAGCGTCGAATCTGTCGTGGTCAGGAAATGCTTGCCGGATAGGTACGCGTTGTATTTTGCGGCTCCTTTAACACGATCCCAACGTATCGATGTGCCTTGTCGCCGAACCACTGGCGTTGCCGGTGAAACCTGGTGCTCCTGCAAATTGATTGCGCCCCCGACGTCATTGTTCGCCAGCGCAATTTCCAGTTGGTGCCTGCCTGATAGCGCTTCAGATACGTGCGCCGACTTGATCAACTTTCCATCAAGCTTTACGGAGGCAATTTTATTACCGTAACCTGCTACGGATATATCGAGCGTTGCATTCCGGTATCGGAAGCCCTTAAGGACATAGGTTCCTTTCAGCTCTTTTGGTATGAATGGATTGAATGACAACTTCTGCTCATCGTAATTCATTCCGAAAAACACTTTGTAAACCATTGCCAGATTCCCCGACAGACTCCACAGCATATTATCGGAATTGATTTGCGTAGATGCATAATCCCCTGTGCTGGCTACGAAGTTTTCTTTATTGGTGAGAAACAGCGCCGCCGGCCTCCATATACTCGCGATGCTGTGCATCAACGATTCCTCGTTCCCCGCCTTCGCTGCAGCCAATGCCCAGTATGACTGTACAAATGGCCACACGGCATCATTATGATACGGGGGAATGTTTGCTATCTGAGGAAATATGCACGGCGATCCAAACGCCCCAACCGGCGCCGACTTAATGATTCGCGCAGCATCCCTCTCCTGCGGAATCCCAAAAAGAACCGCGAGTGCTTCACCCAGTGTCTCGGACTTTGGCGAAAGCAACTTGTCAGTTCGTCCGTAAAGAAACTGCCCATAATAGCCGCGGTCCGCCATCCAGAGGTGTTCGTTAATGCCTGTGCGGATGCGTTTCGCGATCACTTCATGTTTGCGTTTTGCGTCATGATCGTTTAATATTTCTGCCATGTTCGCTACAATCACGTTTGCCTGGTAGTGTACTGCGTTCGTACCAAGGCATAGCGACTCGTATATATCAGCAGGCTCCATCCACTCGGGATACGTCTGTTCTCTCCAGTCCAGGAACGATGATTCGCCTTTCATCATTCCGGTGGACTCATCGAAGGCGTTTATCAGATCGGCCTCAATTGATTTTTTTACGATGGGGTAAACTGTCTTGAGCCAGGATTTATCGCCGGTAACCTTGTATATTTCCCATGCTGCCAGCGCCCATACAATACGATCAGTGGAAACCGGATAGGCACCGCCGGTCCCGGTATCCTGTACAATTACACCATCCTTGACTTTACGCATCAGACTATGTCTGGCGACCTTTGGCTGGAGCATTGCCATTGACAGGATGATACTGTAACTAACGTCGCGTGTCCACACGCCGGCCCACTCCTTGCCTGTTCGCAACGTGCTGTCCGGCTCAATTGCACGCAGCATTTCCTCGAGCGAAAGATTGTACAACGCATCCGCTATTGGATACGGGGAGGAGAACCGCGGGTACGCATCCGTTGCCAGTTCCTTTGCCCAGCTATGTCGCTGACCTTTCTTCGAAGAAGCGTCATTCAACATTAGCGTTACTTCATAGATGTGATCTCCGTCCGCGTCGGTCATCCTGAGGTGCTTAAAGTTCTGCAGGTTGTCAAAATCCCAACTCAGCGGGGGCGTGCCACCGGCCACATAAACTCCCTTAAAGTCTTCTTTGTAAATCTTTGATCCGTTGAACGCAGTGAAGTACCCGGTTGAATCGAATGCACGAAAAACGTGACGCATATCAAGCATGATCTTCATCCGCGTACCAGGCTGAAGGTACTTTCCCGATGGTTTCCCGGTGGTCTTAAGCTGCGAGCCAAACCGGATAAGCGGAGTTACGCAGTCACCACCTGTAGTCGGACAGGTGAAATGATGATCTGAACCGGAAGGCATTTCATTATCCTTTCCGTTAATGCTGAATTTGAAGTCGATAACGGGACTTAGAAAAGTATTCGCGGCGCTTTCGTAATTTGAAACCAGCCCGGATGGCGACAACGCAACCGCCTCGAAATTGCCCTGAACAACTTTCGACGGGTAGATACTGTAAGCCGGAGAACTGTAGATTGGTTTCTCCTGGGCATTCAGAACCAATACCAAATGGCAACAAAAAACCAGCGCTAACGTGCGTTTCATAATACCTTGGATAAGTTAAGCGATGACCATACCTTAAAATAGTTCCACACAGTTCATACGAAGCCCAAACCAAACTCCCTTCCGTGTGAAACTATTTTAAGGCACGTCATTCTATTGTTTAGTGATCGCGATGGTGTGGTAAAGTTGATTCAGCGTAATGGTGTAGATTCCCTCTTCACCCGGCTGCACGCGCCATTTTGTATCCGGTGAACCCGTAGGACGGAATGTCATCACCGTTACGTCGATACTTTCATCGGCGCCAAAAGGCATGAAGAAACCTGTTCCCCAATCACCGGTGGCTATCGGAAACTTAAACTCACCGGCATTGAGCTGACCTGTCCATGTGAATACGAAGTCGTCCGAGCGTGTCATCTCTACCGGCGCACCGATATTCCAACCCGCCGGAGTCGCATCGCCTACGATCCACAGGTTTTCAAACGGCGTAAAAGGAACAATGTCGATTGTGTTGTCGCGCAGGTTCAGCGTGATCTTGTAGGGACCAGGCTCAGTGACGATCCATTTGTGATCCGGATCCCCTGCCGACAACTGCAATGTAGTCTCCGTGATCGATCCGCCCGCTGAAACCGGTCTGTAGAATGGTGCATCCCAGCTCTTTGCGGTTGCTATTTTGAATTCACCCGCTACCAGCTCAGCGTTAAAGTAGAACAGGAACGGATCCGTCGGATTTTGGAACAACATATCAGCATTGTCAAGATCCCAACCCTTGGGCACAGCGCTTCCAACGATCCAAAGTTCGTCGTACGGCGAAGACGCCTGTTCTTCGGCGTGATAGGTCATTTCAATTACGTCTACGGTGATCCGGTAGATACCGCCCTTTGTTATTGAGAAACTTTCATCCGGCTCGCTGAAGTCTGTCCGGATAACCAACGTATTCTCGTCAGCGCCTTTCTGGTAGGAAGGCAGCCAGGAACCGGGGATGGTGAGGAATTTCAGACTGCCGGAAGTTAACTGTCCCTGATACGTAAACACCCCCGGATTATTCGCGACTTTTGTCATCTCCGTCGGATTGCCTGCATCCCATCCATTGGGTGTCGCATCCCCGACCATGTATAACGCATCCGGTACAGGCCGTGGTTCGTAGGGCGTCACGGCAACCTGAACTACATTGGAAACATCGGCCGGAACGGTAACGTCCAGTGCTTTGGATATGACACGAAATTCAATTTCAGCCTCGTCTCCCGGCTGAATCAGAAATGAATTCAACAAGAGATCGTTAAACGTATTGACGCGGAAATTGCTGTTGTATGCCGCTTTCCCCGCTTCTATTGTTACGGGTGCAGCGAAATTGTTCCCCTTCTTATCGATCTCAATGGTATACGTGATCGCGCTGTTGGTTCCGCCGTTGTTTCCCGCACTCCAACTGAGGGTAAACGCCGTATTCTCGCTCTGCTTCTGGCTGAGGGCTATGGTTGAACTCGATGTACGAAGAAGCGGCTTTCCCGCCTTTGCCGGCGTGTACTCTTCTTCGTAATCGCCGCACGAAATGACAGTGAACCCTGTGATCACAGTCATGAGCACGGCAACCATCGTCCGGAGATTTCGGTTGAATAGTTTCATGGTTTTGGTTGACATAAAAAGGTTTTTTGTAATAATTACTATTGATATTCGATCACGATCATTGTCCAGTATTGTAATCCAGGCACGGTGAAACCAACCTGATTGCCGGTAACTGCAAACGGCGTCGCGACTGCAGCGCCCTGTGAAAAATCGGGCGACGCACACCAGACTTTCGCGACAGGCCTTGTTTCATTAAGACGTACCTGAACATTCTCGACCGCCATTGGCGAGGCCTGAATACCTGCGTTATCGCGCCATGCAAGCGTCGTAGCATTCGTAAAGTTCAAAAGGTGAATGACCTGCCGGTTCCCGACCTGTTTACCAACGACGGCTACACTTCCAAAAC
>CBKWFZ010000354.1:0-4746 GCA_966673785.1 uncultured bacterium | reverse complement strand
TGATCCTGCTTTTTCTCGGCGGATTTTTCCTCGCCGCCGCCGCAACCAAATATCGGCTGGACCAGAACATTGCGCGCGTATTACTGAAACGCTTTGGTGAGAATCCACGGATCGTATTGTTCGGCATCATGTCCCTGACCGCTGTATTCTCCATGTTCATGAGCAATACCGCTACGACTGCCATGATGCTTTCGATACTGATACCCGTTCTCAAGATGTTCCCGGCCACCGACAAGGGTCGTATTGCTTTTGTTGTCGCAGTACCAATCGCCGCCAACCTGGGAGGTATTGGCACACCGATCGGAACGCCTCCCAACGCGATAGCCTTGAAATTCATCAACGGAACAGATCCCATCACATTCGGTGAATGGATGGCGTTCGGTGTTCCTTTCGTTCTTGTAATGCTGGTACTGTCATGGGCGCTTCTCGTCTTTCTCTTTCCATCAGACGTTAAGTCTATTCGACTTTCACTCGAAGGAACATTCAGCACGTCGAAAAAAGCGATAATCGTTTATGCCACTTTCATCCTGACGATCGCGCTGTGGTTGCTGGATTTTCTGCACGGAGTTAACGCATACACGGTCGCGATGATACCGGTCGCCATATTCCTCAGCACAGGGATCATCAACAAAGAAGACCTTAAGTCGATCAGCTGGGAGGTACTCTGGCTTGTATCCGGCGGTATTGCGCTGGGACTGGCAATTGAAAAGACAGGGCTTGCAAACAACCTGATCAACAGCATCCCCTTCGCCTCCCTTGGGGGCTACACGATCGTTTGTCTTGCTGCGCTCACAGGCTTCTTTATGGCGAACTTCATGTCCCACACGGCTTCTTCAAACCTTTTGCTTCCCCTTCTTGCTGCACTCGGCACCAGCTTGGGCAGTCTGGAAGCGGTAGGTGGTTCGCGCGTCATTGTTCTCGCAGCTACCTTTGCTATCTCGCTTGGTATGTCGCTGCCGATCAGCAGTCCACCCAATGCGCTTGCTCACGCAACGGGAGAATTCCAGACAAAAGACCTTGTGAAGGCAGGGTTTGGTACCGGAGTGATCGGATTGATACTTACCGTAGCGCTAATGTTCACGCTTCACCTCATAAACTATTTCACATGAGTGACACATTTGAAACCAGCAAAGACGTTGACCGGCTGAAGCAGAAATACTTCAACGACCCGTCAAAGCGCATTGAACTGGAAAAAGGCGCGACGCTGGTCATTGAAGGAAATTTTAACGACCGCCTCTATGTGATCCTCGACGGAACGCTGACCGGGTATCTGAAGGACGAGAACGACGATCAGACGGAAGTTTTTCAAAGCACACGTGATATGTTTGTGGGCGTCTACAGCTATTTCAGCGCGGAACATATCACATATCTCACGCTGATCGCGGAGGAAAACACGACCGTTGCATACATCGATCAATCGTCCCGTAAGGGTCGGGAAGCCTCCTTCGCGCAGGATTTTCTTCCGGTTATTGTCCATGAGCTGTACCTGAGGCAGATGCTGGCACAAAGGCTCAACCTGCAACGCCAGGCTGCGATCAGGAAACTGTTTGAAAATGAAAAAATGGCTACCCTTGGCCAGCTTGCCGCGGGACTAGCACACGAACTGAATAACGCGATCGGCGTTCTTGACAAAAACACGTCGTGGCTTGCAACGTCTGTAAAGGAATTCCTGAAGAATAAGGCATTGCGGAATCTGTTTCTGACGATGGTGGAATCGGGTCAGTCACTGAGCACAATGGAATTGCGCGAAAAGCGTAAGACACTTGAAAAGAAGTTCGGCATCCCGGCAAGCGTTGCAAAACAACTGGCAAAAACGGCTTTAGCTGAAGACGAAATCCACTCACTGTTGAAAGAAAATCAACGCGAGCTTGATCGTATCAGTATCGTAACCGAAGCCGCGATCGTGCTGCACGATATGCAGGTAGCTGCGACCCATGCCGCGCACGTCGTACAGTCCGTACGCATTCTGGGTATGAACAACTCAGACGCGGCACGCGAAACCTCGCTGCTGGAAACCATCAACAAGGCAATGGCACTCACTAAGCCGTTGTGGCAGGATGTAGCCGTGTCGGTCGGACAGGACACCGACGCTACAGTCGTAGCAAATCCCGGCGATCTTGTTCAAATCTGGGTAAACCTGATAAAGAACGCGTGCGAAAGCATGAGTCTTGCCCAAACCGCATCCCCTGCCTTGTCCATCCGGATCCGTTCGAACGAAGATCATTACGCCGTAACGGTTTCAGACAACGGTCCCGGTATCCCACCCGGACTGCAGAAAAAAATATTTCAGCCCAATTTTACTACCCGCGTGAGCGGACTTTCGTTTGGGCTGGGGCTGGGACTTTCGATAGTCAGGAAAATCGTGACCCAATATCGCGGGTCCGTTCGCGTTGAGAGCCAGCCTGGAGACACGAATTTTATAGTTCAACTTCCAAAACCCTGAAGCTATGGAAAACATTGTCATAATCGTAATTGAAGACCAGCGCGAAGTACTTCAGGCCATCGGCAAAGACCTGATCGTTCTGGAAAGCAGCTTCCTTGTCGAGGAATGTGAATCGACTGCAGAAGCCCGTCAGGTAATGAATGATATTGAAGCCAGCGGAGATTACGTGGCGCTGATTATTTCAGACCAGGTCATGCCGAACCAAAACGGAGTTGACTTTTTGATCGAGGTGCACAATGATCCGAGATTTACCGGAACGCGCAAGATGTTGTTGACGGGACTTGCAACGCATCGCGATACCATCGAGGCAATTAACAGAGCGTCGATCGACAAATATATCAGCAAACCGTGGAAAACGCATGAACTGCTCGAATCTGTTAAGATGCTGGTTACGGAGTACATCCTTGAAAAGGGCATCGACTACTCCCGCTATCTGGATCTGCTTGACAAGCAGGTGCTGTTTGAAAAATTAAGGAAAACAACATGAAGGGCGACAGACACGGGAATGTGGGTCGCAACGCGTTGCTTGCGATCACGACGATTGCATTGATGTTCCATGGTTTCGATTCAAGGAGTCAGCAGCGGACGGTTCAACAAAACAACCAATACTGGCTGGGTTATATGACTTCGGCAACACTCAATGGAAAATATGCGCTATGGAATGATTTCCACCTGGTGCCTGAGGGGTTCGCGCTGGTGAGAACGGGTCTCACAAGGAACTTCACGAATGCGAGTGTCACAGGCGGCTATGCATTTCTGTGGTTACCCTCCGGGGCCGCTAACGAACTCAAACGGCATGAACATCGTCCATGGGGTCAGGTTCAATTTACGGTACCGACAGGTCGCAGAACGGTTTTTATCCAAAGAATCCGGTACGACGCCCGTTTTCGTCAGAACATGACCGCGGGCGAACCCGATGACGGTTTTTCGCTTACGCACAGAGTCCGGGCGCTAAGCATTCTGAAATACAGTTTCGGGCGAAACGAAAACACACTCCGCCCTTATGTGTCGCTTTCTGACGAAATTCTGATCAACTTTGGAAATGAAGTCACCTATAACACATTTGATCAGAACCGGCTTTCGATCGCCGTAGGCGTTCAGGCGCCGCGCATCCAATACCAGTTGGGTTTGATGAACCGGTATGTGCAAACCGGCCCTGCGACTTTCGCACTTAATCATACGATTGTTGTCTGGGTTACGCAGAAATTCGACTTCCGCCGCAAAGCCGGCCCAGCTACGACTGAAAAAATTACTGATCCATGACATTTATCATGCGCATCCCATGATTCCGATTAGTGTTTTAGAATAAAAGAAAACGAACTTAGCGATATCAATAATTCTCACTACCATGAAAACGATCCTCGTGCCAGTTGATTTTCAGAACGCATCTGAAAGAGCATTACACTATATTGAAAATGTCTTTGGACAGCAGCCGGTTGAACTTCAGCTGGTCAATGTAGTTCCGGTTGAGAACAAAGCAAGCGATGACGAAATACAGAAGGCTTTTTCCGAATTCGAGGAAAAGGTTCTGAAGAATTATCCGCTACCCTACCGGTTCAGCATTATACGGGGAAACCTTCTTGAAGAAATTCAGCGTGCTATCCATTTTTACCGGCCTTCACTGGTGATCATTGGCACGAGCGGGAATGCGCTTACCAAGGCACTCATGAAGCTTACCGACTGTCCGGTGATGATCGTTCCGGAAACAAGCCGGAAGTCGCGGATCAGAAATATTGTGTATGCGAATGACTTCAATGCTGTAAAAGCATCTTCGGCTTTTGAACCGCTTGCCGATCTTTCAAAGTCATTCGACGCGAAAGTGCACATCATCCATATCAACAAAGACGAGCATACCACACCCGACAACGCCGAGGTTTCCCTGGAATATTATCTTCAGTTGATCGATCACGAGTATGCGTCCATGAAAAGCGAAGACTTCGTGGCCGCGCTGCAGGATTATGTTCACCGGGAGGATATCGATGTTCTGAGCGTGCTGTTACGGGACCACGGCCAAAACAACCTGAGTTCAAACGGCAAGCTGATCGAAGAACTGGTAAGCAAGACCGATATTCCGGTGCTGAGTCTCGTCTGACGGCATCAGAAGTATTTTTCAAGCAGTACACCATAGTTAACAAGCAGGTTCTCACGCCCCGTGACACTTGTCTTGTTGTAGGTTACTGTAAGGGAAAGATTGATCCACTTGTAAAGTTTCGCGGCAAACACAGTATTGGAACGCAAAATATAGTCCTTGCGGTCTTCCAGCGAATGCTGTGCGAAGGCAACGTGGTCGATAGTGATCAGCT
>CBKWFZ010000353.1:0-4762 GCA_966673785.1 uncultured bacterium | reverse complement strand
CATCGGAAGTCTGAACCGTGGCATGCGCGCCCTCGGAGCCACGATGAAACGTCGCGCCTTTGGCTATGTTCTGATGCTGACATTGCTTGTGCTTATTGTCGGGTCGGCAGGAATGTATGCATTTGAAAAAGACGAGGGCCTGCCGACTTTCGGCGCCTCGTTATGGTGGACCACCATGTTGCTGACGACGTTGGGTTCTGAATATTGGCCAAAAACCAACGAGGGCAGAATACTTTGTATCGTACTCGCCATTTATGCCTTCGCTGTGTTCGGATATGTGACCGCCACCATTGCGACATTCTTTATCGGCCGGGACACTGAACGTAGTGACGGGCAAACGCTGACCCGGACACAGGTAGAGGAATTGCGAAATGAAATCCGCGAGCTCCGGCAAAGCCTTGATAATCGCTAATAGATCAAATTACACCCACGCAGCACTATTTCACTAGAAAATATCTCAATTTTGGGTGTCTTTAGAACCTATTTTTTAAAAATTATTCATTTTTTAGTCCTCTTTGGGTTAAACTAACACCTGTTGTTTGGTTGTGTCTATTATTTTCGCGGAAGCCAAAACAACCAGATTAATGAAAACTACTTTACGAACGGGGCTCGGCTTGATCTTGCTCTTTTTGCTCACTTCTACCCCAGCGTTCTCGCAGGAAGAAACCGTCACAGACAGTGGCGCAGCGGCGTGGATGCTGACTTCTACCGCACTCGTGCTTTTGATGATTCCGGGCCTCGCCATGTTTTATGGGGGTCTTGTCCGCACCAAGAACGTTTTAGGAACCATGATGCACAGTTTTACTGCTATGGGGATCATGACCGTGCTTTGGGTTATCTGCGGCTACAGCATGGCATTCGGAGGCAATATCCTGGGCGGATGGTTCGGCTGGAGCTCGGATTTTATCCTGCTTGAAGGGATTGATGAAACCATTATGAGCGCAGGCGTTCCCGAATATGTTTTCTCAATGTTTCAGGCAAAATTTGCGATCATTGCCCCGGCGCTGATCGCAGGCGCTTTTGCCGAACGCGTATCTTTCAAAGGCTACTGTTTCTTTATTGCCTTGTGGGGACTGTTAATCTATAACCCCCTTGCCCATTGGGTTTGGGCCGGAGATGGCTTCCTGTTCAATCTCGGCGCCAAAGGCGCGATCGACTTCGCAGGCGGTACCGTCGTTCACATATCTGCCGGCGTAAGCGGTCTGGTCGCAGCCCTTTTCATTGGCGCACGCAAGTCGTACCCTCATCTCCCGATGCGTCCGAACAACCTCGTCATGACCCTTATCGGGGCTGGCTTGCTTTGGGTGGGCTGGTTCGGATTCAACGCAGGTAGCAGTATCACCAGCGGGCTCGCTGCTGCACAGGCACTTACAGTCACGCAAATCGCTGCCGCAGCCGGTGCACTGGCATGGGTGATCATTGAAGGAGTGCACCAGGGTAAAGCAACCGCTGTCGGTTTTGCAAGTGGAGTGCTCGCAGGGCTTGTGGCAATCACACCTGCCGCCGGCGTCGTAAAACCGGGTGGTGCGCTGATACTTGGAGCGCTTGCTACCGCATTTTGTTATATCGCCATTCAGTGGAAAAACAAGCTGGGACTCGATGACACGCTCGACGCATTTGGAGTTCACGGCGTCGGAGGAATCGTCGGTGCAATCTTCCTCACGTTTTTTATCCGTGAAAGCTGGATGGCCGACGCCATTGCCACGAATCCTGAGTGGGGCGTTATGAAACAACTTGGTGTCCAGGCACTCGCCGTAGTAATCGCGATCGTTTATGCCGGCGTGGGAACATGGCTCATCCTGTTCGTCCTCAACAAGTTCATACCTTTACGCTCCTCCGCAGAGGCCGAGATGAAAGGTCTTGATCATTACTATCACGGTGAACGGGGTTACGGCATGATCAACCCGAACTAAATTTTCTCCTACATTTACCAACACGAAGTTATGAAACTAGTCATAGCAATAATTCGCGAAAACCAGCTGGACCAGGTACGCGAAGCGCTCATCGAAGCCGGAATCTCCCGCATTACCGTAAGCCATGTTTCCGGTCATGGAAGGAATCAAACAATGGAGGAGATTTACCGTGGTCAGGTGGTGATCCCCAACCTTGTCCCGAATATCAGGATTGAAATTGCCGTGAACGACGATTTTGTTAAACCGACATGCAACGCGATCATCAATGCTACCAAGGCAAATGACAGTGGATTTGTCGGAAGCGGAAAGATCTTTGTATTACCATTGGAAGAAGTGATTCGTCTGCGCACGGGTGAAACCGGGCCTGAGGCGATTTAATCACCATACTTTTTGGAAAGAAACGAGAGCTGATCTTCATGACAGCTCTCGTTTCGTTTTACGCCTATGCGTTTTGAAGATTGAACGTAAATACAGGTCGCCCGACTTCCTTCACCAGCCGATTTGAAAAATGGTTCGAGAAGATTCTGAAAATTCCTTCCTTGCTGTTCTTAATGACGGCAATCAGGCCGGCTGAATTCTGACGGGCAAATTCAATCACCGCTTCTGCCGGTTCCGCCGCGTCGAGAATCGTTACCGAATAATTCTGAAGTGCGGCAGTGCGCGCCATTCCTTCAAAGTAAACACGAAGGTCGCGTTCATCCGATGCAGGTTTACGAACATGCAGGACATCAATGTGGCTTCCGAAACATTCCGCCAGCTGACGCAAGGTGTTCAGTCCTATCAGTATCTGGTTATCGTCAATTTCATTAACAGCCAAAACAATACGCGCGAGATCTTCCACGTGGAAGCCATCGCGGACCGACAACACAGGACAGGAGGAAACTTCAATCACCTGTTCAGTATGGTTGCCTGTGAATTGTTCTTCAACAGTGGCTTCTCCGGAAGTGCCCATCACAACCAGATCGATTAATTCCTTGTTCAGGTAGTCATCGATTCCGTCTTTCAGTTCGTCATCAATAATTCCGTATTCTATTTCAACTTCCGGGGATCGGTATGCCTCGGCGAGTTCCTCAAGCTTACGCTGATTTCTTTTGAGGAGTTCCAGCATGAAGACCGAATCCTCGACGTCATTCTTCTTATACACGTCCCCGGTGGCTGAGAACGTGCGACCAAAAGGATGTTTTGTGAAATTTATCAGGCTTATGATCGCACCGCTCCGTCGCGCAATCTCAACCGCGAGGCGAAGTCCGTTCTCTGCAATGGATGTAAAGTCGGTCGGAACAAGAATTTTCTCCATATGATTATTTGGGGTTTTAGTTTTTTTCAAGATCAGTAAAAAGGCAGTCTTTAAAACTGCCTTTTGCCCACATTATAACGAAATCACCATACCAACAACGTTATAGTCTCATGATGTTTATGCAGCTCGTACGTTCTTTGGGGAAGCAGGCACGGCATCACTCACTCCAACCGCGTCCTGCGTAGGAACGGTCTCCTTAAGTCCGTGACGACGACGCCAGATCCGGATCTTTGTTCCTCTCCTTTGCCAGAACAATATCCGGGCCGGATCGATCTTAAGCTTCAGTAACAGTTTCCGGATCGGGTTTCCAAGTACAAAGATCAACCGCTTCCGATCGGGAAGCCGGTTCAGCCTGTGTTCGGCACGGATAAGCATTGATGTAAGCTCGCGATTGATATAATCCGGCTCCGTGCGCAATCGCTGCATGTAAATTTCATGCGGCCCCACATCGCTATAGTTCTTTTCATCCCACAAAAACTTCAGGCCCGTGGTGACCGGGACGATTTCAAATTTCATATTGGCAAACTGCGCCTGCCGGAAGAAATCCACCCGCGGATAGGAAAAGGTCGCGTGAATGTCTTTCCAGTATCCGATCTTATCAACAACATTTTTCTTATGAATAACCGCTGTTGCCTCCGGAGGTATCGGAAGATCCGGCAACAGCGGTATGTCAGGTCTCGAATAGGTGAACGAATACACCCATTGGATCACTGAGAATGCGAAGTCCGCATCAGTCCTGTCCATATGATTGACAAGTTCCTCCAGGTGGTTCGGCAGCCAAATGTCATCGTGGTTCAGATAAGCAATGTATTCTCCCCGCGCCCTTTTGATGCCTTCATTATTTGGGCGGGATTGATACCCGGAATTTTGCGGCAGATTATACCAGTGCACCCGTGGGTCCGGAAGAAATTTCTCCATGACCTCATCGGTGTGATCGGTGCAGGCATCACCAATGACCCATACTTCAAAGTTCCTGAATGTCTGCCATAACACACTTTCAATGGCATACTTCAATGTTTCAGCCCGGTTGAATGTGGCAATTACGACGGTTACGCGAGGTTTGATGGATCCGGTCATTCGATGACGTTTTTGGTGAGCACGTTGATTAGCGGGATTAAACACCCTTTGTAACAGGATGCCGTTAATTCCACGAAAAAGAAAGTGCCAATGCAGTCCCGTTTTATTTAAACTTTGCTGAGGTAAAGGATAGGCGGAATTCTTGTTCCGGTTACGCATCAACCTGCCTGCTGTAGAACGGATTCCTCAAACCGGCGCTCCGACTGCTTACCGGACCAGCTTGATCAACCTGCCCCGGGCGACCTGATCTTCCAGGGTCATTCCATTGAGCGTCGCCAGTTCGAGCATTCTTTTTTCCTCCACGTTAAATTGCTTAAGCACCTGACCAAGAGAACCACTTTGCGGAACTTCGACCACACGGATGCGTTCAGGCTGACGGTTAATTTTCGACTGATCGCGCAGTACATCAAAGCTTCCCATAGAACCCTGGAAAACGCGAGCATAGCTCTCGAAATCGGCAGGCATCGAAGCGCCG
>CBKWFZ010000352.1:0-4768 GCA_966673785.1 uncultured bacterium | reverse complement strand
GTAAGAGCTGCCGCTACCCGGTACAAAGACAATTAACGGGAGTGATTTTATGAAACATCGTCTGGTACTCAAACAGGATGTACGCCTTGCGGGGATACTTGAGCTGGTGACACCGTACCGTCCGCAGAAACAACGCGACATATATTTCCGGCTCATGCGCGCCATAGCGGGCCAGCAACTTTCCGTTAAGGCTGCGACGACGATATGGGAACGGTTTCTCGATCTCTTTCCCGATCGGTATCCCCATCCGGAACTGGTCGATGCACTTGACCCGGAGACCATGAGGCGCGCGGGATTATCGTACCAAAAGGCGGGTTACATCAAGGCTATTGCGGCCTTTGCGCGCGACAATGATATTTCCTATGAACGTCTGGAGTCGCTGTCGGACGAAGAGATCATCGCCTACCTCACGGGTATCAACGGCGTGGGGCGGTGGACGGTGGAAATGATCCTGATGTTTTCGCTTGGAAGGAAGGATGTTTTCCCGGCTGACGATCTGGGAATCATCAACGCCATGAAGCGCCTTTATAACCTGAGGTCTACCGGGAAGGCACTCCGCCTGCGATGCATGAAGATCTCTGAAAAGTGGCGCCCGTATCGCAGTTATGCGTGCTTTTATCTGTGGCCATACAAAGACACGCTTAGAGGCGGATGATGGTCCTTCGCCAACTGACCCGCCGCAGCACTACTTCTTTTGGATCAGATAAACACCTGCGAGCAGCAGAACGATTCCGATAATACGCGCCGCAGAAATGGGCGTGACCGGTAATTGCATCCACCCATAGTGGTCGATGATGATGGCAGCTACGAACTGGCCGCCAACGATGAACGCCAGCGCGTTTCCGGCTCCGATACGCGGCGCTGCGATAACGACTGCGGTAACGTAGAGCACGCCAAGAAGACCGCCGGTGAATTTCCACCACTCGAATTTATAATCAGCAGGGAATATCGGCGACTGCCGAAAGAATGCGAAGTAAAGGACGACCAGTGCAGCTGTGCCGATGATAAACGAGATGAGCGCGGCGAGTACAGGGTTGCCGGTGTCCGTGCGCAGCTGTGAGTTCACGCCAGTCTGGAATGCGACGGCAATGCCGGCTATAATGGAAACAAGATAGAATGCGATTTTCATAACGGCTGCAAAGGTAATTAAAGTGCGATAACCTTTGCTTGCCGTCCGTGCCGGGATTATAATTTTACGATTCTGAATTCCACCCTGCGGTTAATCTCGCGGCCGTCTTTTTCATCGTCGTTCGACACCAAAGGCCGCTTTTCGCCATAACCTACCGCGGTAATCCGGCCGGTATCAATTCCTTTCGATAAAAAGAATTTCATCACGGCGTTCGCCCTGCGTTCCGACAATTTCTGATTAAACCCGTCGGATCCAACGTTGTCGGTATGTCCGCCGATTTCAATGATCATAGCGGGACGGTCATTCATAAGTTTTACGACTCGCTCCAGTTCGGGAAATGCTTCCGGTTTCAAAACGGCTTTGGCAAAATCGAAGAAGATGGTGTTGAGTCTCACGACAGCTTCTTCGGCAATCGGCACCACCTGAATGGGACGAAGCGTAAAGCTTGCGTCAATCTTTGTATCCGCCTTTAGCTCACGCAGGTCCAGCGTCTGGCTTTCGCTTATGTAGTCCGTTGCCTCGGCACGGATTCCGTAGAGCTGCCCTCCGGGAAGGTGAATTTCATACGTCCCTGTTTCGGGTTCCGACTGTGCGATACCAAGGTCGGCACCATCAGGTAGTCTTTCGTACACGATTTTTGCGGCGAGGGGTTTGCCGGTCTTTGCATCGACCAGTTTGCCGGCCACCGTCGCCCAGGGCTCGGGTGATTTCATGATAGGCAAACTGACGCGGAAGATATCGGTGTTGGTTTCACTTACTCCACGGGAGAAATAGGCGTAGTCGCTTTTTGCGGGAATATTGAAGAACAGATCATCCAGCGGTGAGTTGATTGTCGGGCCAAGGTTCTCCGGTTCCGACCAGTTTGTCCAGCTGTCGTCGAGGCGTTTGGACACATAGACGTCGGCCTGGCCGAATCCGCTGAAACCGCGTGATGAAAAGTACAGTGTCTTGTCGTCAATCGCGAGGAATGGTGCAGACTCTTCCGTGATCGTATTGATAACGTTTCCCATATGCAGCGGTTCAGTCCACACGCTGTCATCACGCATGAAGCTCACGTAAAGATCGCGGTCACCGCGCGTGTCTCTGCGTTGTACCGACATGATTAGCGTTTTCCGGTTGTTCGCCAGAAAATAGTTCGCCTTTTCACTGAGGTTGTAGTCGTTGATTATATTCAGTCCAACGGGTCTGCTCCATTGACCACCCACGTTTGAGCTGATCGAGACGCCGGCCTCCATTCTGTTTTTGCCGTCCACATACTTGTTGCCGAGAACCATTACGACGGATTTACCGTCAGGTGTAGCGGTCATTGCGTTGATAAAATTTGGCGATGCATTGTTAAACTGTGAGCCGAGATTTCTGGCCAGGGTCCAGTTTCCATCCGCGTCAAGCTCCGAGTACCAGATGTCTTCCCGGTCCGACGCTCCGCCCATGTTGCCGGGGTGGTTCTGGCGACCGAAGTAGAGGGTTTTGCCATCGGGTGAAAGCAATGGATTGAGTTCCTTGTATTCACTGTTTACATTTTCGTCGAGTGCCTCTACCGTGATCCCGGATGCAATCAGTGCGGCTTGAGGGATTTCGGCAATTACGGGATACGTGGAGTCGGTGATCGCAACCGCGTCGATACTGAAATAATCCGGAAGTGCGGCGCCGTCGAATTCCAGCCTGACCGCCGTAACCTGATACGGTGTCGGCTCAATGAAAATATTCAGCATTCTGCTTTTTTGTGGAATTGCCTGCGGACTCAGGGCCATCACTTCGTATTCTTTGCCCGAGATATCATAAACGTAGACCTTGGACAACGCGCCGGGATTGAATGATTCGGCTACCGCGATCTGGCGGATGCTCATGGGCTTAGCGAAACCGAGTTTTAGAAATTCCTTTCGTCTGGGTTTGTCGGGCATCCATGCGGAGGGATTTTGTCCCCCGGCGGGAAGTACATTCGGCTTCCCAAGCACTTGTTCCGCTGAATACTGTCCCGGTGTGATTTGTGATGAAAACTCCAGGACTTTATTTGCCCATTGTAAGGTCTGGCCGGTGGCGGGTATGATCAATGGTGCTGACAACAATAGCAGCAAGACTATTCTTTTCATTGGCTAGGTTAAAAGGTCGGTCCTGTAAATTTAACACGAATGAAGAAAAATTCATCTTTTTTTGAGAGATGGTTACTGCTTCCTTCGGGCTACGGGCAGAAGGATCTCTCGATCTCTATATGAATCCGATACACTTGAGGATGACATCGCGAAGTGGCTTCAGGACCAGTGCAACGAACTTCGCATGAAAAAGAAGCGGAAGCGGAAGAACCAGCATTGACAAAACCCACATCCGGGCTAATGGACGGGATCGCGTAAGGATTCTTGAGAACGTATTCGTCTTCTCGACGCGGATAGCGATAGCGTGAAGAATGAAATACGCCATTGGCAGTCCGAAGCCGGATGAGACCGGCAACGAGATTGCGATTTCATGGAGCAGCCCCGACAGCAGGAATGCGAGTGTCAACGCTGTTTCACGACCGATCAGGGGCCGTAACGGACGGTATGCTATCACGCTGGTCATCTCAGAGTAGGCAATATTCCAGCGCCTTGACCAGAACTCCGTCAATGACAGCGCTCGCGATGGCGATCGGAAGAGCAACGGCGCGTCAATGCGCGCAATCCGCCATAACGCCGTAACCACTGGGAGGATACCAAAATGGAGTATCAGGCTAAACGCTACGAGGCTCAGCAACTCCGTAATGAAAAGCAGGTGAAGTGCGCTATCAATGCCCTCAGCCTGCAGTGACAAATACAGGACTGCCAGCCCGAGAATAATATTAAGGAGTCCGTTGGTCAGGGGATCTGTAAAAGGTAACGGCGTTGCCTTACGCTTTTCGAAAACGGAAGGTTTCATTCCAAACCATGCGGTCGAGAAACCGATCCACTGCGGTAACGAAAGGCGCGTTCCGTCCCGGTAGCATTCTACCATGACGATAATCTTCATAGAAACAAGTTGCATGGCAACGATCACAGGCATCCTTATCAAAGGAATTTCCGGCAGGGTAATCACGAATGAAAATGCCAATGTCATTAGCGCAATTGCCCAGGCAAGCAGTCGTGATACGTTCCTTGGTGATGTCTGGGGAAGGAGGTATCCGATCGCTATCAGTAACAGCAGGTATACCGGAAGCCATAGCTGCATCATAACAGAGTCATGTTTGAAAAGAACCCTACGGAATAGATTATTGCGAAAGCGAAAAACAGGAAGAGCAGCATGATTTCCCCCACGCGATAGACCAGACCCTTAGGTGCATGCGACCGGTCAAAATAGAAGAACTGAATGCCAATCCGCGCGAGCCAGTATATGGCGATAAACAGGGTTATGGCCTTCGCAAGAAATGACCCGTTGAGCAATTCCTTGGGGGCGATGGTTGAAACAAGGCCAAAGCTCAGATTGATAACGAGAATATATGCGGCATATGTCCAGAAGAGTTGGCGCATCAGCGGGTCGAGCGTGGCCAGATACCTGCTCCAGCCCATTGCCCGGGGTATGGACAAACTTCCCAGACAGAGTCCAAAATGCCCGATTCCGCAAATAAAAACCAGATTTTCAAGTGTCATGCGTCATAAGTCGATAGGCAAATATCTTACAAATAAATGAAACTTT
>CBKWFZ010000351.1:0-4769 GCA_966673785.1 uncultured bacterium | reverse complement strand
CCTTATCTTATGGGTTACCTTTTCGGCATCGGGACAGTATCCGCTCCAGGTTCAGGTCAATGTTTCACCCCCGTATCCGATCCGACTTTCCGATTTCACTTCTATCGAAAGCAATGTACTCGTGACGATTCAGAATACGTCACAGGATACCTATGGAATTGCCCTGGTCGGGACGTTGAGAAACGAAGATACAGGAGCCTCTATCACGTCAGATATAAATCGTTTACGCGGACTTTGCACAACGATACCAATGGGTGTGACGACGCTTACAGGCACCGATCTCCGGACGATGTTCAATCCTGACAATATGGTGTTTCGCGGTTTGTCGCGGGAGACAATCCGTGGCGATGAAGCGCTCCCTGAGGGTCGATATACCCTGTGTATTCGCGCGATGGATTGCAACGTGGTCGGAAAGTATCTTTCGGATCTTCCCATGGAACCCATAGGCTGCGCAAGTTTTGAAGTGAACTACGTGGATCCGCCAGTCATCATTTCCACCGAGTGCGATCAGATCATCTCCCATGATGCAACACAAATGAATATTGTGTGGACTCAGGTGATGCCCACGCGCCCGGGAGCGATAATTGACTACTCGATTCGAATGGTGGAAGTAGAGCCTGCTACGCGGAATCCGTTCGACGCCATGCTCAGTTCTCCGCCGGTATTCACCAAAGAGGTAAGTGGAACGACTGTTTACAATCTATTGATACCGGAGGATGTAATACTGGAACGTGGCAGGAAGTATGCGATCCAGGTGACAGCAGGCAACCCGGATGGCGACATCGCTTTCCGGAATGAGGGGCGGAGCGAGATTTGCACTTTCGTTTTCGGAACGCCTCTTCCATCGGCGGGAGGGTTCGCTGTCACAGCCTCCTATCCACTCGATGGCGATGTATTGCCCTTCAGTTATTTTCCGATCGTGGTGCAGTTCAGTCCTTATGATGACGCATTCACGCGATTTGGTTATCAGTTTAATATTTCCGGCACGAACGGGTACAGTGATTTCAAGAATGATCAGCTTCGCTGGCCGCGCGGGCCACTCGCAGGACAACGTGCTGCTACCGGTTTTGGTGATCTGTCACAGGAGCAATCTCAATACATTGCCCTGAACAAAAACCAGACTGAAACCACGGTCTCGTTTGAAAGGGGAAACACGTACACGTGGAATGCATCGATAGAAATGGACCGCGGAAGCTCGACTTTGCCGGCGAACATTTCAGCTACAACTTTTGGTGTCGGCATGTCGCCGTCCGTTCTTAAACTCCCTGCAGATGCCGATACCGTTCCGCCCGGCGAGATCAAATTCAGGTGGATGACTGGCTCTCCACCCGTGAAACTTCTTCCTGATTTTGCGATAGTACAGGCGCGCGGGGCAGGCACGACGTTCTTCAACGGCATCGTCGATGAACGATGGGTCATCGAAATCAGCAGAGAAGAATCGTTCGCTACAATCGTTGAAACGATAAGTGGACGGCTGGGCTACTCCGTTGACCTGAACGCAAGTCCCCAGGCGATCAAGGATGAACTGTATAAAGATCTGGAGGAACATTTCACGATCACCGAGAATGGAAAATATTACTGGCGGGTCCGGTGGATGAAAGCGCCGGACAACCCCGGCGACAACACATCCTATGCGACAAGCCCTACGTGGACATTCATAATCAGCGATAGCGCTCCGTCAACACCAGTGGCGACCCGCGAAACGGAAGAAGATCCGGGTGCGTGTATCAGCACGTGTCTCGCCGAGCCGATCACGGATCGCACTGCCGTCGCAACGCTGGCAACCGGTGCGGAAGTCCAGATTGGAAAGTTCACCATGACTGTACGCAGCATTACGAGTAGCGGTGGTAGCCGCTACACCGGTGAAGGGGTTGTCCGCGTCCCGTTCCTGAACAATATTAATATTCTTGTAGACTTTACGAATATTCAGGTGAATGCCGCGAACAAGATTTTTGCAGGAACCGTGAAGGCCAAAGCTGATCGCGAGTTCGCGACAGAGGATATTCATACTCGTGCGGGCGAAGTGCTTGGAATGAGCGAATCGGAGGCGCGCGCATTGAGTGGATTTCTTAGTGACGGTGAGCGTCTTGTAAGTGCGTTTACCGGTTCGCGTGAAATCGGAATGCCAATAGGGATCGACCGCGAGATCGACGGTCACCGGTATGTGATCGGGATCGTCAATTTTGAGTTTTCTCCCGAGCGTGCGATTGCCGATGCGCTCATGAGTCTGGACTTTCCGGAGATCGGCGACCGTATTCTTGCACTCGGCGTTAAAGATCTTTGCATAACTCCCGGCGGACTTGGAGACGAAGGACGATTGTATCTCGCACGCGACTGGTTAGTTATCCAGGAAGGAGAAACGCAGTTCGCATTCAAAGGCGCCGAGTCCGCGGATACAACGCAGGCGACATATGTTTCATGGGATTGTCGCGGATTCAAATGTCTGCAGGTCCGCGGTGAAGTAACCTTCCCGCGCAGCATGCTTGTTCCGGACAACGCCGACGGAACAATTGGCGAGGGCAATGTTAAAGGTCTGTTTGGCGTCAAGGCCTGTCGTGGAAACAACTGGATAGCCACAATTACATTCGATCCCTTTCAGGTGAACGGTTTGGCGGGATGGGGATGGAATACGAGCAATGCGTATATCGACCTTTCCGATGTCGAAAATCCGCCCGGCTTCCGTTTACCACGAGGTTACGGCGATACCACGCTTACCGATCCGCGACTCATCAGCACATGGAAGGGCTTTTATATGGAACGTATTGAGGTGAAACTGCCTCCGGAATTTGCCAGCGATGTGACGCCTGACGGGCGGACTTCGTTCGGCGCGTTCGAAACGATCATTGACGGGACAGGGCTCACGACTTCGATACGCGCATTGAACGTACTTGAGGTATCCGAGGGGAATTTTGAAGGGTGGGGATTTGCCATCGATACCATCAACTTCGATATGGTCAGCAATACCTTCACGGAAGCCGGAATGGCAGGGCGGTTGGGTATGCCCATTTTCGAAGAAGGTGACCATCTTAAATACAGCATGGCGTTGAGTTTCGACGACGGTTCTGACGAGTTCAGTTACCAGTTCAGGGTATTTACCCGCGATACGCTGAACATCCCGATGTGGGGTGCTGCGCAAATGTTTTTCAAGCCGAATTCGTCGGTCGAGATCGGCCTCAATGACAGGGTTAAGGGCGATCATATCACGGCCATACTACACGGCGGGGTTCATCTGGTCGGCGACTTCGGTGCGATATCGGATGTGGCATTCAAAGGCGTGAATTTTGAGGGACTGTATATCAGCACGTTTGCCGATCCCGAAGGCAGATACTTTAAAGCGGACAGTTTCTACGTCGCTCATGCGAGTCCTCAGAAGTCAGCATCGGGATTTCCCGTCAATATTTCCAACATCAATCTCAACATCAACACGCCGACGCGTCCTGGCATCGAGTTCGATCTGCAGTTACTTTTTTCCGAAGGCAGTACTTCTATTGGTGCGGATGCAACGTTTGGGGTGTTCGCAACCTTCAATAAGGTTGGCGACAGGTTTGAAGTAGGATTCGGCGGTGTAGACGTTGGGCGTATCGGAATCGATGTGTCCGTGAGCGTTATGAAGCTGCGCGGAGAACTTGAATTCTATCAGGACGATCCGACCTATGGAAACGGGACCCGTGGAAACATCCGGGTAGAATTACCAATGGATATCTCGGGCGAGCTCACTGCCTATTTTGGTACGGTGGGCGGTCCGTCGCGGGGACGATTTGGTACCCGTGATTATTACGCATACTGGCTGGTTGACGGGATGATCACATTTCCGGGATTGCCCATCTTCTCCGGTTTTGCCATCTATGGATTTGGCGGTGGCGCGTATCATCATATGACGATGGCATCCGACCTTCCGGATCCTCAGAACACACAATCGGGATCAGGGCGGACATCAATCCGGTATGTGCCGAGCTTTGACACATCGCTCGGGCTCAAGTTCGCAGCGGTTTTCGGAACGCATCCTTCCAGTGAAGCTTTCAATATGGATGTGCGTCTTCAGGCGGAGTTCAACAGTTCGTTTG
Source organism: uncultured bacterium (assembly GCA_966673785.1). GTDB lineage: Bacteria > Bacteroidota > Bacteroidia > Cytophagales > Cyclobacteriaceae > Ohtaekwangia. Next base: position 705 of record CBKWFZ010000351.1, on the reverse strand, counting down.
GTCTCAATTTCATCAGTGTCGGTGGTGATGGTTATTTCATGGCGTCACTGACGGAGCGCGGTGAAGCAAAGGTATGGGCAAATGTCAACCTGCTGTTTGATAATCGGCCCGCAGAAGGTCCCAAGTTCACCGGCAATTTCGATGTCTTCGTTCGCGTGGGCGAATACCTTTATGGAGCACAGGCCGGGAACAAGTTTGTCGGAATGGAATTCTACGTCGACAAGGATACCTGGTACATGTATATGGGTACGCCTGAAAACAGAAGCGGTCTGATCGCCGACGTTCGCGTGATCCAGGCAAGACTCACATCCTACCTCATGATCGGCCATGGTATACCGGTAGCGTTGCCGCCGTTGCCGCCGCGTATCATGGCCGTACTTGGCGGCTCCGGTGGTCGTCTTGAAGGCGAATCAGAAACCGTTACGAAAGCGACATCCCGTGCGAGGACGGCGTCCGATGATGCTGCTTATCGCTCGGGACAGGGGTTTGCGTTTGGTACCGCCCTTGCGCTCGATGTAAATCTCGACTTCGCGATATTTTACGCGTCGCTCGGACTCGACCTCGGCTTCGATCTGAACTTTTCGAAACCGGCGCCGGGATCCGTATTTTGTGCCGAGACAGGGCAGCCTCCGCGCGGCATTGACGGGTGGTATATCCAGGGGCAGGTTTTCGCAGGAATCTATGGCGAGATGGGCGTGCAGGTCG
>CBKWFZ010000350.1:0-4790 GCA_966673785.1 uncultured bacterium | reverse complement strand
ACGATCGGTCGTAACTCGGATGCAGTCCTTATGAAACCATCCTCGTACCCGTTCCACTGGCTGGTTGCTACATAGTAGAAGATGTTCCGATCAAACGTTCCAATGGTAGGTTCGCCAAACGCCGGATGATTGTTATCGATGAACGCGTACCGTACAAACCTGTTTCCCTCTTCATTCAGCCAGTGTCTTACGACACGGTGGGGATAAACGCCGTTCTGGATGGTGATCAGGGAATTCCTGTAGAAGTAGATTCCATCAGAGCCTTTCAGCGAAATGTCGTACATCGTGTCGGCATTTGTGAGCCGCCGTGTACGCAGGTCGATGATATAAATGCCTTTAATGTAATCAGATACAAAGAGCTTTTCGAAGTTATCAGAGAACGCCATGCCCTGAATGTTCCAGAACTCGGGCGAACTGAAAAACGGCACCAGCGCATGTTGATCACGATCGATGGTGTAGATGATATTATTCCTGGAGTCCGATACGAACGGAGTGCCGTTGTTGTCGAGAACTACATCACCGAAGACATGTCCGTTCAGTGTATCAGTGGGTATAAATGTATCTGTGAGTTTGCCGGTCCGGAGGTCGAACTGATAAAGGGCCGCGTTCGCGGTGGAGTCGTAGTCCAGCATTTCTTTCATAGGCGAAGCACAGGCCCAGAGAATCCGGCGTTTTGCGTCGACCTTCAAACCGAACACCGATGTCATGCCATGCGCGGCCTGCGGCGTAAAATCAGTAACAGTACCATCACGGGCGATCCGGATGATCTTGCGTTTATGGATGCTTCCGCCGTACAATACCTTTGCTTTCGGATCATAAGCCACCGATTCGAGATGCAGCTGACGATCCGGGATCACAAACGCGGTATCCGAACTGATCACCGGTTTTTCAAGGTAAGCCTTCTGCCTCTCGAGTTCGCCGAATTCAGGATGTTTCCAGATGGCGTGAAGATCGACTTCAGACAGATTAAAATCGGTGCGGATGTTTATAGCTTTTTTGATGTATTGTATGGCGGAATCCGGCCGGTCATTGAGTGCTGCGGCTTTACCGGCGTTCCAAAGTATCATTGGATGTTGTGGAAACATCCCTATCGCTTTCTGGATCATCGAATCATAGTGAACGTAATCCCGCCGCTTCAGGGCTTCCGTCGCCTCATTAAAAAAGAACTGGACGTTTTGTGAGACTGCCTCTGGCAGCGCCGAAAAGGTAGCTAGTACGATTGCCAGAAAACGCAACAGTGAATTCATCATGCCCGTCAATTTACAAATAAACGGGTTTGTTTCTTTCCCGGTTGCCGTCAGTGCTGGATGTTCTTATCTGAACGCGGATCTTCGAACACGACAGGAAGTGGTCGTGAACCATACGTCTTCAATTCCTGAATATTGGCCGGAAGGTTAAATCCTTCCCGTAAAAGCGCGTCCTTGACATCCTCCATGACGTCACTTTTAGTGACGAGCGCGTCGATCAGGTAGTCGAAGGTGTTGACCCAAAACATAACCTTGAGATCAACTGTGCTCGTATTGAATCTATCGAGTAGTACCTGCGTCTTGTCCTTACTGACAACCTTATCGTTTTCGTTGACCGTACGGATTATAAGCTGAATTGCTTTACGCTGGTCGTCAACGTAGTCAATACCGACAATGAATTCATGACGAAGCAGACCGTCCCTCGTAAAGTTGATCACATCATTACGAATCACGGAGCCATTGGGAACGTATACGTCTTTACCGTCGAGGGATTTAATATGCGTTGTGCGAAACTTCAATCCGACCACCCGACCCATGTTTTCGTTAATCATGACCGTGTCACCGATGTTGAACGGTCGGTCGAACACCAGTATAATTCCCGCCAGAAAATTTTCACCAATCTCCTTGAATGCAAAACCGATGAAGATAGCACCGATTCCGGCGCCAGCCAGCATACCTCCCGCAACGCCGCGGAAACCGAGTGCATGAAAGGCGAGTATGAAACCCATCACAATCAGGAAGGACTTCGTAAGCCTGACGACAAACGTGATCGTGATCGAATCCGTCGCCTTCGGCAGCATTTTTTGTCTGAAGATTTTTCCAAGCGTAAATGCAAGCAGAATGAAAGCCGATATGATGATTACAGCTATCGCAATCCTCGGAATACTTAGCAGAAAGATATCCCAATATTCGCTGAGCCGTTCCTGTAACTGATTCCAGATTTCCATAACGCCGTTTCCTTGCGGGTCTTTACAGGAAGACGACCAAAAGCATACCAGGCTTTGGCTCCTTGGTATGACTTTTTCAGTTGCTAATGTTCAATCAAGGCTGTATACCGTCTTGATAATGTTTCTCCCGATGACCGGATTCTGGACCGTATTGCAGTCAATCTATCAAAAAACCGTTACAAGCATCGCCTTCATACCGGCAGTGCTCAGCACATTCTGCCTTACGCTTTCGTTCTTGATGATGTCAATAGAATACGATTCCTTCGTAATCGAATTAAAGGATCGCATCTCTTTTCTGCTGATCACCAATCGCGAAGAAGCCCAACTCGTGCTTGGAACACTTGTCGCAAGCATCATCTCGGTCATGGTATTCAGCTTTTCGATGGTAATGGTCGTGCTGAGCAGGGCATCGTCCAACCTTTCACCGCGGGTGCTTCCAGGATTGATCAGCAACAAATCACATCAGTTTGTGCTCGGACTGAACCTGGGGACCATTGTGTACACGTTGATCATGATAATCAACTTTCAGGCGGAGGGCGACTACAGGATACCATCGCTGGGTGTCCTGATAGCCATGATCCTGGGTATAGCCTGCCTTGCACTGTTTGTTTACTTCATCCATTCCATTTCACAGAACATCCAGGTTGAAAATATTCTCAAACAGATATTCAAAAAAACCTGGCACAGTCTCGGCGATGCGAAAGCGCCGCAGCCACAACATCGTTCAGACATTCCCGTTCAACGGGACTGGACGCCCATTCACGCTACACGGGCGGGCTACATCATCAAGTACAACCGGAGGAAGCTTTTTTCTATCGCCGTACGTGACGATCTCCAGATAGCAATCACCCGAAACGCCGGATTCTTTGTAGTCGAGGGCTATCCATTTCTAAGAGTGAAATCAAACAAGTCACTCTCTGAAAAACTCATCAACGAAATCCGCGATTGTTTCATCTTCTCGATCACAGAGCAGTTTAACGAGCATTACCTTTACGGTTTCCGGCAGATTTCAGAAATAGCCGTGAAAGCCCTCAGCCCGTCACTCAACGACCCGGGAACAGCGGTTAAAGCGCTTGATTACCTCCAGTTACTTTTCGCCAGAAAATTAAACCTTAATGAGGAGTTGTATCTGAGCGACGACCGTGGAACTCCGCGCTTAATACACGCTCATGTTTCAATACAAGACCTTCTATTTCGAAACCTCGTTCCCATCCGGGCTTTCGGAAAGCATGACGTAATCGTAATGTCAAAGGTTCTTGCCGTTTTAAAGAACCTCTTTTTCTGCAACATCAAATCTGTGGCTGATCGCGAGGCGCTTATCGCCTTCGCCATGAGCTGTGTTGAAAGCGCCGGGGAGAACATTCAAAACACGCAAGACCGGTCCACGCTCAACGGATTGATCGGACTGATCAATGACCGCCTTCCGAACGGTCATCGCATTCCTTTGCTCTCCACGTAACCCTAACTAAAATCAATTTCTCCGTCCGGTTCGACGTATTCCCCTTCCCAGCGTGCGATCACAACCGTAGCCAGGCAGTTGCCGATAAGGTTTACCGCAGTTCTTGCCATGTCCATCAGTTCGTCAATGCCGAGAATTGCCATGATCGGCCAAAGTGGGAGGCCGAATGAAGCCGCCGTTCCTAGCAGGATCACCAACGACGCGCGGGGCACGCCTGCGATGCCTTTGCTGGTGAGCATGAGTGTCAGCACCATCAATGCCTGCTCACCAAAGCTCAGATCGATACCCGCAGCCTGGGCAGTGAAGATTGACGCCAGGGAAAGATAAAGCGTGCTGCCGTCCAGGTTAAACGTGTAGCCGGTGGGCAAAACAAACGCAGCAATCTTTCCCGGAACGCCAAGCTTCTCCATATTCTCAAGCGCCTTTGGAAGCGCAGCCTCCGACGCCGTAGTCGCGAATGCGATCGATGCCGGCTCCGTGATCGCACGGATAAACTTCCGGATCGGAACCCTGACGATGAGTGCAACAGGAAGAAGTACGCCAACGATAAAAACAATAAGTGCCGCGTAAAGCGTTGCAAGCAATTTTATCAGTGCGCCGAGCACGCCAATACCCAGGTGCCCTACGGTAACCGCGATCGCAGCGCCGACACCAATGGGCGCGAAATACATGATGATTCGGGTAAACCGGAACATCGTCTGCGCGAGGCTTTCGGTGAAGCTCAGAAGGGGCTTGCGCCGCTCTTCGTTCAGCAGCGCCAGGGATATTCCAAAAAGAACGCTGAAGACGACTATTGGCAGTACATCACCATGGTAAATGGACTTCACAAAGTTTTCGGGAAAAATATGAAGGATCATATCCTGCCAGGATTGGGCTTTCGTTTCCGGAAGTTCCTGGTCGTAACCTTGAGGAAGCACGATGCCCTTACCAGCTTCCGTGAGGTTGATCGCGACAACGCCGATGACGAGCGCCACCGTGGTCACAACCTCGAAGTAAAGGAGCGACTTCCATCCCATGCGGCCAACCTGAGCAATGTCCGAGTGTCCGGCAATTCCCACCACCAGCGTTGCAAACAGGATCGGGGCGATCACCGTTTTGATCATCTTCAGGAATACCTTGCTCAATACCTGTAGGTTC
>CBKWFZ010000349.1:0-4798 GCA_966673785.1 uncultured bacterium | reverse complement strand
ACATCCGGATGGGAACGAGCGCGGCAATGAGAAGCGGGAAGAGAATTCCGATACTTGATGACTTGAGAACCCATAGTGCACCGAAACAAATAAACTGAATGATAGTGAAGATGTGGATCATTTTGTGCGGTACAACGCGGGTGTAATGCGTATTCGGATATAGTTTCGGATCGGTTACCCAAAGCATAATGCGATCAAAGAACTGATTTCCCGCAAGCGAGTTTATACCCATGTAGAGGAATAAGCCGAAAAGCACCGCCATGGGAACGTATTGCACATACGCAAGGAGAAAGATCGAGGCTGCGATCATGACGTGGATCACGAGACCTGAAACCCGGTTTTCTCTGACCCAGGCGATAACTTCCTTCTTTGTTCCGCCGATATCAACGATCTTCATCTGCGCAAGACTTTTCACATGATTGAGCGAATGCACTGTCGCGGCAACAATCCATGGCAGAGCAAAGAGACTTCCTGCAATAACTATTATCGCAACGATGGCGAGATCGAGATGGTAGCCGCTCCCCTTCCGGAGTTTATTGTCAGGACTGTTGACAAGGCGGGTGGTGATATTCTGATCAAGGAAAAGAAGAATCGTGGCAAGGATCGCCGGACCAATCGAAGCGAAAATAACCCAGACAGGCACTGCAAACAGATCGACAAGCCAGGGCCTGCCAGTGGTGGTCGAAATCTTTTCGGGAACTGCAGGTGTGGCAAGGTTCACCCCACCGAACTGGCTGGCCAGGATCGTCATGGAAATGATTGCGATCGCCGGTCCGAAATCACTCAGGAAATCCCGTACGCTTTTCCAAAGGTATGGCGAGTTGGTAGCGCGCTTGAGGTTTCTTGCAACGATAAATGTTCCCAATGCAAGTATGAGCGAAAGAAATGCAGCCTCGAGTCCGTTGCCTTCCGCACCAAATGAATCAACAATACTATTGACAGCTTCTACAATGAAGATCACTGAGATCAGTGCCGCGAAGATCTCGTCCGTAAACCGGGTAAAGAAACGCATGAGGGCGCTGGCATCGGTGAACGCGCAAATCAGTAACAACACACCCGACCAGATACCGACCCATGCGTATGTTGTCAGAAATGAAATCTCAAGCTGATTGCAAACCTGATAGAGGAGGCCCGTGAAGATTACGATCGGCCCTGTGCCTCCAAGAATGGTGAGCGGCTGACCTGAAAACAATGCGAAGATAATTCCACCGACTGCTGTCACAACCAGCATCTCCATTATGCCGATCTGGTTACCGGTGTACAATCCGGAAAGCGCTCCGAATGCAATCGCATTCGCGATCGCGGCGAAGTAAAGGAACAAGGTGGTGCCCGCTACCTTCGAGTGAAAACCGTCGCGAAAATCACTCGCGTAGTATGTGACTTTACGCCTGATATCTTCAGTGATTCCACCAAAAAGTTTACCGGTATAGTGTAAGCCGTCGCCGTGATTCATTTGCCGCGGGTTGATTTTTTCCATTACAATACGGCGGCAAGATAAAAAAGCAGCGAAATTCTGCAAGAAAATCTGACCAGCGGTAAGGTTACTACCGCCTGCTAACCCGTAGTACAACCTGATCGGGTTTCAACGTCACCAATGCCTTGATCGCCGGCGCCGGATTCTCCGGATGAATATCGAACGATTGTATAAAAGCTTTCAAAAATATCGCCATCTCCGCAATTGCAAAGTTATTCCCGATGCATAATCTTGGTCCCGCCCCGAACGGAAGGAATACGCGCGACCGCTCTTTCCATTTTCCGTTGGCGAACCGGTCAGGATCGAAGGTATCAGGATCAGACCAGTGAGCGGGATCGCGGTGCAGTCCATAGTAGAACAATATAACAATTGTGTTCGCCGGAAATGTGTAGCCACCATAGCTGTCATCACCGATAGAGACGCGATCGCTGATATACGCCGGGGGATACAAACGCATGCTTTCGCTGAGCACGCTATTGATGAAGTCATTGGTGACCGTCGACTGAAGATCAAGGTTTGAAGTCGATGAGCGCAATACCATCAACCGATCCGGATGACTTGCCAGCAGGTAGAGCGTCCATGACAATGCATTCGCCGTCGTCTCATGACCGGCGATGATCAGCACAAGGATCTCGTCGATGAGTTGATCTTCGGCCATCGGTTCACCGCTGTCTTCATAACGCGCATCAAGTAACATGTCGAGCAGGTCTCCATGCTTTTGAGTTGAACGCTTGCGCTCCGAAATGATGCCGCGGATAATCTCCCTGGCCTCTTTTGCCTTGTCAAGATTTTCCTTCAGTTCCCCGTTCAACCTGAACCACCACCTTTTATGAGGTTGACGGAGATCTTTCATCACAAAATCCTGGGTTTCCGCCACGAAGCGCCCCAACTGATCGCGCAGTGGATCAGGAATGGCAACGTTGAACAATGCGTTCATCACGATGTCGAAGGCAAGTCGGTTCATAAGCGGATAGATATCCATTCTTCCTTCAGGAAATACGCCGAGGAACTGTAGAACAGTTCTTTCGATATTTGAATAAAGTGCCTGAATCCGGTCCTGGTGAAATCCAGGCTGGATAAGCCGCCGTTGGCGCAGCCAGAATTCTCCGTTAGACGTCAGCAGTCCGTAGCCGATGAACCTGCCCAGCGCATCGGTTTGAATCTCCGACTTATTATAGTTACGGTGATTTTTCTTCAGCACATGTTCTATGAAACCGGGATCCTGCGTAACGATAAACTGCTTGGTACCGAGGTGCACGCGATACGTCCCGCTATAGGCGCGCATGCTCTCCATCATCGCGCCGATGGGATCCTGAATTTGTCGGTAGGTTCTGTAAAGCGACTGAAAGAAATTGTATCCCGCCGGAAGATTGTAGCCCGTCCCCATAAACTGATCTCAAGCTTTAATAAGCAGTCAATTTACGCGCTGATGATAAAACGAAAAAGCTTCCGCAGGAGGCGGGGAAATCAAAAAACTCAGATTGAACTGACCGGTGCCTTTATTTACAATCCGGCCGGGTGCCTCTGACTCACATCCTTTTCCATCGTCAGGAAATAGTTCTCCGTGAGTTGAAGCAGGCTGATTTCAGAAATTTCGATAGTAAAACCCTTATTGAGCGGCTTGTCATGGCTGAGCGGCCTTAGCACGCCGTATTTTTCCCGTGGCAGCACCAGTATGAAACGGTATCCGTTAGTTTTCCAGCTTTCAAGAAATGACGATCTGAATACTATCATAATTGGGATTTAACTCCCAAGATAGCAACACGATACCAACGACGTAACCCGGATTTTTCCGGTTCAACCCAATTTTGACAAAGAAAATTTGGTAAAGTCCTACCGATCAAAGCGGAATATTTTGCCTCGGCGAATCGTCTCGCCCCCGCGCCTGACATTAAAATAGTAGATTCCGGTAGTCGCAAATACGCGTTCAAAGGTATCGTCCCTCCATGGACCATCATGAAGCCGCTGAAGATTCTGCCCCCAGATGACATATTCACATTCGGCGCAACCGGCGATATGCATGGGATCCGTTATCACCTCTTCAGGCTGAATCGCCGGATCGACAGTAACCACCGTTTCGTCGCTGTGTGATGCCCCGTCGGCATCGGTAACAGTGAGACGGAATGTGTAGACCCCGACGGACAAGCCCGACACATGCAGTCGTGGTTCGGAGGAGCTCTTCAGTGTTACGGGCATCCCGAACGACTGCGTCCAGTTAAACGAAAGCGCCGAGTCTTCACGATCGCTTCCGGTTCCTTCGATGGTTAGTGAATCCAAAGGCAACACAAGAAACTGGTCGGGACCGGCATCGGCAACAGGGGGCTCATTGAACCCAAGAACCTCAACAATCACATCATCGACCGATTTGGCACCGCGATCATCCGTTGCCTGAAGGCGGAAAACGTACGTCCCGGTCTGGAGGTTATCCACATCCAGGTTCGCGCTGTAGCGGCCTTTCCAGTCCACTGGGGCACCTGATATTTTTGTCCAGAACCAGGATTTAATCACGCCGTCGCCATCATTCGCAGATCCGCGTAACTGTACCGAATTTTGCGGAAGTCGTATGGAAGCGTCAGGTCCCGCGTCAACAACGGGTGGTCTGTTCACAATAACGCGAACGATATCCGAGTGGCTGGCGCCGTCGTTATCAATGACAGTAAAACGAAAATCATAGACGCCTGCGTTAAGCTTGTCTGCCGTCAATGTACTTGTGTTTTTTCCTCCGAGACTCACCGTGCCGCCGGAAACTTTCGTCCAGCTGACAAACGCAATTTCTCCGTCAATATCCGACGCCGTCCCTGACAGGACGATCTCGTTCTGCGGCAGATGCACGATCTTGTCATCACCGGCATTTGCCAACGGCGGTGTGTTCACCCTGACGTTTACGGCGTCGGTATGTTTTCCGCCCGCATTATCGACAACAGTGAGCGAAAAAACATAGTCTCCTGACACGAGTCCGGTGAGTGTAACGTGTGGTGCTCTCTGATTCGAAAACGCGGCGGTTCCTCCCGATACTTTTTCCCATAAGTACTCGACGATAGTTCCGTCGGCATCAGAACCCGAACCCTGCAGCACGAGCGAATTCGACGGAAGGCTGATGACGCGATCCGCTCCCGCATTGGCGACAGGCAACTGATTCGCACCTACGGAAATCGTAACCTTGTCGGCGTGAGTAGCCCCATCGTTGTCGGTTACAATAAGTTCCATTACAAATGTTCCTGAGGAAAAACCGGAGAGACTAACGTTCGCCGTATTTGTTCCTGACAGCGGAACACTGCCACCGGAAACTTTCTTCCATCTGTATGCAGTGATCGAACCATCCGC
>CBKWFZ010000348.1:0-4804 GCA_966673785.1 uncultured bacterium | reverse complement strand
CGTCCGGGTTACCAATACCATAGATACATGAGACCGACGCCACGACAATCACGTCTCGTCTACCGGTCAGCAGACTTGACGTCGCGCTCAATCGCAGCTTTTCGATCTCTTCATTGATCGAAAGGTCTTTTTCAATGTACAGGTTCGATGACGGAATGAATGCTTCAGGCTGGTAATAATCGTAGTATGAGATAAAATATTCGACGGCGTTCTCAGGAAAGAACTGCTTAAATTCTCCGTACAACTGTGCGGCAAGTGTCTTGTTGTGACAGAGCACGAGCGTCGGCCTGTTAGTCCGTGCGACGACGTTTGCCATCGTAAACGTTTTTCCAGATCCGGTTACCCCGAGCAGCGTCTGATGCGCTTCGCCTGCTTCAACACCGTTCACCAGTTGCTCAATCGCCTTGGGCTGATCGCCGGTCGGCACATACTCGCTCGTCAATTTAAAGTCCATAGCATGAAAGATAAGGTACTTCGCGCTAATCGCGAAAGTAGACACCGTCAATGAAAAAAGCCCGTCCCCACAAACGGGGCCGGGCTGTAAGATCAATTACACAAGATCAGTTATTCCAGATCTTCCAGGATTTTTCAGCCTGCACATGCAGCATTTCCAGCCCGTTCTTGATGCTGGCCCCGCGCATTTCGGCCTTCTGGAGGAACATAGTTCGCGCCGGGTTATAGATGAGGTCGTACACGTAGTGATCCGGACCGAGTAGTTCATAATCAATCGGCGGCATGGTTTCCGTATTCGGGCTCATACCCAGCGGCGTCGTGTTGATCACCAGGTTTGATTCGGTGATGTATTTTTTGTTTTTCGCCAGGTCGTCATACGTGATAACGCCTTTGCGGCCTTCCCGCGAGACAAGTTTGAACTCGATCTTCAGCTTCTTCAACGCCTCCTGTACTGCTTTCGACGAACCGCCGGTGCCAAGGATCAATGCCTTGAACTTGCGTTCTGCCGGCAGCCAGTTCTCAATGGTCTCGAGAAACGCATCGGAGTCGGTGTTAAATCCCTGAAGTTTCCCCTCCTTGATGCGGATAACATTCACAGCGCCGATCTTTTTCGCGAAAGTGTCTACTTCATCGAGGTACTTGAGCACCTGCTCCTTGTATGGCAGCGTTACATTCAGACCTGAAAGTCCTTTGGTATCCTTGAGCAGTGCTTCGATTTCGGTGATGTTGTTTAACGGAAAGAGTTCGTAGTGATAGTCGCGCAAACCTTCGCGGAAGAATTTTTCGTCAAAATATTGTTTGGAGAATGAATGACCCACGGTGCCGCCGATCAGTCCAAATACTTTTTCCATGTCAGATTTTAGTTTTATGCCTTGCTGCAATCTTTTCTATAATAACCACTATAAACACACCTACAGCCATCATCAGTATTGCCTGAAAAATCTGAGGATCTTTTCCAGTGATATTAACATAGTTCCAGGGCCAAATGCTTTTGTCGAATGCGGCTACCTGTTCGCCTTTGCTGTTTGTCGTGTACTCCAAAACCTGGCGCCAGGGCCAGAGTTTGTTGAGGGAGCCTAACATGAATCCGGCGAGCAAAGCTACAGTCGCGTTGTGATAATTCTTTAAAATCCAGCTTAAAAATCTTGTGAAGCTGAGTAAACCAGTCACGCAGCCGGCCATAAAAACCAGCACGACAATAACGTTCAGTTCTTTTACGGCACCCGCGATATACTGGTATTTTCCGAGGAGAAGCAGGATAAACGCCCCGGAGATGCCTGGCAATATCATGGCACAAATCGCCAGTGCACCGCAAAAGAAAATAAACCACAGCTCATTCGGGGTACTTGCCGGCGTCAGGATGGTGATAACGTATGCGATCACGCTGCCCAACAGCAGCATTGCGACAATACGCCAGTTCCACACCCTTATTTCACGAAGGATAAGGGGGGCGGAGACCAGAATCAGCCCGAAAAAGAACGACCAGACCGGAATCGGGTGGTGCCGGAGCAGGTAGTCGATGAGCATCAGGTTGAGAATCACACCCGTTGCCACACCGGATACGAGGGTTACCAGGAATGATCCATTGATCTTTTTCCAGAATGCCGCGAAACGGAACGAGGTCAGCAGCTTCAGTGCCTCAAGGTCAAAGGAATTAATGGCAAAAAGCAGTTCATCATAGATCCCCGTTATAAAGGCAATTGTCCCGCCGGATACTCCGGGAATGGCGTCTGCGGCACCCATTGCCACGCCTTTCGCGCCAAGGAGAACGTAATCGGATGTTTTTTTTCTCAAGACCGGATCAGTTAATCCACTTCGAACGGTGGAGCCGTGTTCGTTTTTCTTTTTTCAATCCCGAGAAAGTGGAGGAACGTGTCGCCACGGAGGCCGAGACGGATCGTTTCAAGGGGAATAACCTCTTCCGGGGCGATGTTTCCGAGGTTAACGTTGGCTCCGAGAAGCTTGATGAACCAGACTTGCTGCGCTTTTTGCGGAGCTTCCCAGATAATCTTTTCGAACGGTATTTTGGTCAGGATCTCCTGTACAAGGCCGGATCGTACCTCGCCGGTAGAACGAAAAAGGCCCACATTTCCGCTTTCGCGCGCTTCACCGATTACTTTCCACGCCCCGGCTTCGAGTTCTTTTTGCATCAGGTCGATCCACATGTAGGGTGGGATGATCTTGTCTGCGTCTTTTGATCCGACTTCCGATAATACCGTTACCTGGTCGGCAAGTTTGGCGATATAATCGCACTTCTTATCGTGATCGAGATCGATGGATCCGTCAGATACCTCTGCAAATCCCATATCGTATTTGTCCAGCAATCGACGGTAGTCATCGAACTGGTTTCGGATAACGAACGCTTCAAAAAGGGTTCCTCCGAAATAAACAGGCACGCCGGCGTCCTTGAATATCTGGAGTTTGTCTTTAAGATTCGGGGTAACAAAGGAAGTTGCCCATCCGAGTTTCACAATATCGACGTGGTTGGCGCAGGTGCTGACAAAATCTTCAGCCTGACGGATACTCAGGCCCTTGTCCATGGCCATGGTAAAACCGTACTGCCTGGGCTTTTGGGTTCGCTCAGGCAGATTCTTTAGGTCGTAATTCATCAATGGTTTTCTTTTCTAAACTGCTCGATGATCTTATACAGCGCTTTCTGGGTTTCCAGTCGGGGAAAGAATTCAAACAGCGCGGCGTGACCATCAAAGTCCAAAATTAAAGCATTTTCCAAATAATTAAAGGCCTCCTTAAAACGACCTGCTTCAATAAGGTAGACGGTCATACGATAGAACAGCTCAGAATCGTCCGGAATCTCCTCAAATCCGGCCATCAGGGTGTCAATGGCTTTCTGGTGATCACCCTGGTCATAGTAAATAAATGACCAGTTAAGCCATATCTCTTTATCGGAAGGATCCAGTTTGCTTGCCTCATCATAGGCGTCGACGCTGGAAACGATATTGCCAACCTTAAACTCGGCATGCGCCACGGACTTCCAGTATTCCGCGTTTTCAGTATTCAGTTTCAGTGCCTTGTTATAGAAATGAAGCGCCTGATACCATTTATCCTGCTTCTCGAGGCACGCGCCGGCGCCATACCATGCTTCATCGTACAGCGTATCAAGCTTTGACGCTTTCTGAAAATACTTGAGACCGAGTTCATACTGCTCAAGGCTTTCATACGCGGCGCCAATACAGCAATACACCTCCGGGCTTGGGCCTTCGAGCTCGACTGTCTTTCGAAATGCGTCAAGCGCCTTCGTGTATTCGCTCATATTCATGTACGTGTTGCCCATGTTGAAATAGGCAGACGCAAAACCTTCGTCGATGGTGGTTGCGTAGTCATACGCGTGTAATGCCTCGTTGTACTTCTCAAGTTTGTTATAGACAATGCCGAGGTTGTACCACGCCGCCGCCGAGTAAGGATCTTCATCGATGAACTTCTGATAGTACTCGATGCTGCCCTCAAGCTGTCCTGTCACGTCGAGGCAATAGGCCAGTTCATAAAGAGCTCCGTCATGGTTGATGTTAATCTCGATGGCGCGTTTGTAAGCGTCGATAGCAGACGCATAATCCTCCATACTCTGATGCGCCATGCCGATGCTGTAATAGACTTCATCTTTGTCATCAGCAAAAAGCAACGCCTTCTCGTAGTTGTCGATTGCGTCGGTGTGATTCCCTTGAAGACTAAGGATAGACCCTTTGGTAAGATAAATCTCCGGATCGTTTGGCTGAAGCGCATTAGCCTGGTCAAGAAGCACGAGTGCCTGATCGAACTCTTCGAGGTTCGTCAGTATCTGTGCCTTTACCGTGATCAGCTCAGTGGAAAAGGGATACTGGCTGATCGCCTGATTGACCGCCTGCAGTGCCTTGTTGAATTTATTCCTGAATAAATAGTAGTCGATTATCTGTTCGTATGCATCAAGATCGAAGAAGGCTGCTCTTTTTTTCCGAAGGTGGTCCTCAAAGCTCTTGATCAGTTCGTTCCCTTCTTCGCGTTTTCTATATTCTTTGGACATGCACAAAAGGTTTTTCTAAAATAATCCATTTTAACGTGTAAACATAACCTTTCAATTCAATTTTTGAAGCCGTTTCGGGAAAGATAGTATTGGCAGCACCAGTCCAGCGTTTCATCAATCGGTTGAAATTCAACAGATAAGGCGTTTTTGATTTTCTCATTGCCGTAGACAAATTCTGTCCCCGCCAGGCGTGCTGTCTCCCTGGTGATCAGCGGCTCCGTTCGTGTGAACCACGAGCGGACACCTTCGAGACGGGCAAGCATTCCAAGCAGGAGCGGGCTTAGCCGTACTCCCGGAGGTCGTTTTCCCAGACGAATCGCGATCTTCCTAAAAAGT
>CBKWFZ010000347.1:0-4828 GCA_966673785.1 uncultured bacterium | reverse complement strand
GAGGCCGACAGCTGGATAACTGTAGCTGAAGTCGCCGCTACCGTCGGCATACGCAAGCGTCGACGAGTAGTCAGTCCGGTAGCTGAAGTTGAAGGTCAGCATATCGCGGTAGGTCAGATCGCCATAGAGGTAAATGGCATTCTTCAATCGCGATGGGTTCAACCTTGTTTCAATACCCGGACTGTTTATTGAGTTGGATATCGAAAATTCACCCGGTACCTTGAGCGAGTTGTCTTCTCCGCCACCTGCATTTCGGGTATAGACCCTGTAGAACCTGCCGCCATTGAGTTTATTGGTTTCGCCACCGAGTGTTACGCTCAGAAACAGATCGTCCGACAATGACTTGTTAGCTGTAAGCAGTGATTGAATTCGATACTGCCAGTTGTCGGAAGTGGATTCATTAAACTGACCACCCGCAAACTTCGGCTGGTTTCCAAGTCTTCGGCGTTCTCCTTTATATAGCTCATTTTGTATGTTACCACGAACCAGGAAAGTCAACCAGGGCCGGATCTCAGTCGTAACGTCGAGGTTGGTACGGAAGATGCTTTCCGTCCGTTCACTTACATCCTCGAATGTATCCCAAAGGAATCCGGAAACGCTGTACGGATTGTTCACACCAGTCCGCGCGCCACCGGTTACCGGATCACGGTAGTTGTTCATCCAGTAGTCCATGTCCAGACTTCTGGGACGATAGTAAACCATCATGAATACCGGATTGAAATTGCCACCCTGTCGAATCGGGTTTTCAATGAAGTTGTGCGTGTAATCAACAACAGCGTTCAGGTCGAACAACTTGCCAATCTTCTGTGTGGCGCGGATGCTGAAGTTATTACGGGTCATCTCGGTGCCACTGGGCATAATCGTCGAATTGGTGAGGTTTGAATAGGATGCCCTGAAACTTGAACGCTCCCCCCCACCTTCGATCACAATATTATTGTTTGAAAATTTTCCGGTTTCATAGAAGCTGAGCGGATCGTTAGCTTTCCAGGGAATCATGCGACCGTCAAGGTCGCGGACCATCCTGCCGTCGAATTTAGGTCCGTACGAGTAAAACCAGTTATTGCGGTCAACCTCCTCGACGCCGCCGGTACCTGTTTCGAAGTCAGGTGAAATACCGGCACCAAATTCATTCTGTACGTCGATGAAACGGTACGCTTTTTCAAAGGAGGTTGTATGGCTGAAGGTTACGCCGAGGCCTTCGCGCGCAACTCCCTTTTTCGTGGTGATAATGATCACGCCATTCAACGCATCCGAACCGTACAGCGCGCTCGCAGCGGAGCCTTTAAGCACCGTCATTGACTCAACGTTATCCGGATTAATGTTCTTCATGATGTTTCCGTTATCCTGAGCGGCGCCCCATGAATCCGCACCTGTAACAGTGGGTCTGATGAGAACACCGTCAATAACGATGAGCGGTTGCGTATTGCTGCTTAACGACGAGTTACCGCGAATCCGGATACGGGAAGAAGACATAGGACCGCCGGTCCCCTGGTCGATTTGAACGCCGGCTACCTTCCCCTGCAACGCGTTTACCACGTTGGCATTGGTTGCACGAACGAGTTCATCTCCTTCAACGTCCTGAACCGCGAATGCCACTCTTCCAATGTCCTTCTTCTCACCGAATCCGGTAACGACGACCTCATTAAGCTGCGTGATGTCTTCAACAAGCGTAACATCGATCGTACTCCGGTTCTGAACCGGAACTTCCTGCGCGGTAAAACCGATAAAAGAAAATACGAGCACCGCGTCATTGGCTCTGGTGTCCACCGAGTAGTTCCCGTCCGCATCGGTCGTTGTCCCGTTCGCCGTGCCTTTCACCACCACCGAGACACCGGGTAATGGTGTGCCATCAGCTCCGGACGTGACTTTCCCCGTCACCGTCTGAGCGCCTGCGAGACTGGCCGTCAGCAGCAGGGCTAAACAGAGTAAAAAGTGCTTCATGTGTGTTTGTTTAGTTTAATATATGTTGTTATGGGTTGACGACGTATCAGCACGCCGCAAACTAAATGTAGGCGGTTGGTTTTTGTTTTGCAAGAAAAATCGTGTTTCGTTGGCGCACACGGTGCGTCCGTGCACGTAAACGGAATATACCCCGGCTTACGGGATTTCTGCCGGATATTGGTGCGTCAATACATGGTTCGTAGAAAAAATCGCCTATTTTAGCAACATGACATTTTCCGGATCGGCTGTCATCGGCATGGTATTTTTTTCAATAGCAACGTTTGCACCGTGCCTGGGGCAGGACCTCTCTTCGTTAAAATCTCTCACTGTCCTTGACACTGGAAACCGTGCAGGTCTTCTTCGTTTGCCGGAAGAAAAACCGGTCGTGCTGCTTCTTCTCGGTACCGATTGCCCCATAACTCAGAAATACATTCCGACGATTGAACGCCTCAGGAAGTCTTTCAACAGCAGTGTGGCGTTTGTTGGTATTTTCCCAAAGCAATACGCTGCAAACGAAGTGGCGGCCTTTGTCAGGGAATACGGACTATCCTTTCCCTGTTTCATAGACCACCAGATGAAAATCATCAGCCTGACCGGCGCCACGGTTACGCCTGAAGCATTTTTGTTAAGCCCGCAATTTCAGCCCATCTACTCGGGCGCAATCGACAACTGGTTTTACGAGCTTGGAAGCTACAGGACCGTTATAACAGAACATTATCTTAAGGATGCAATCGACTCCCACCTTCAAGACAGCCCCGTCGGAACGCGACGTACAACAGCGATAGGGTGTCTGATACCAGCGGGAGACCGGTCACAAAGTGCTCACGAAAAGCACGGCCACCATTGAAGTCAATCATCGGCATAACGCCCCCGTGCAGTTTGCTGGTACTCCGGTTCACCGATTCAGGCTTCTTCACTATAATTTTGCCCCTCCTCCATCCGCCACTCAGAAACGAAATCGGAGCATATGAATTTTATCATTTGAATGATGTGGCCATGCGTATATATTCGCCAAAAAAATATCAGACAACTGCATTTTTCATTCATTTCGGGTTAAGCGCCGTGACATTACGATGAACAAGAACATCAGGATAAAGGACATTGCAAAGATGGCAAACGTGTCAGTAGGCACGGTTGACCGCGTGATACATAAACGCGGCGAGGTATCTGAGGAATCATATAAAAAGATCATTACTATCCTCGAAAAAACGGGTTATAAACCAAATCTGGTAGCACGTTCATTAAGTTCCGGAAAGACATTCAAGATAGCAGCATTGATCCCAAATCCAGCCGAAGATGAGTACTGGAAGATGGCTGACACCGGGGTCAAGAAGGCTATGGAAGAATGGGCACATCATCGTGTTTCAGTCCAGACGCTATATTTCGATCTATACGACAAGCGTTCATATCAGAAATCCATTAAATCGATTCTGAAACTCAATCCCGACGGAATACTTACAGCGCCGATCTTTCACAACGAGGCATTGGAATTTTTCGCCGCCTGCAAGAAGAAGGATATTCCGTTTGTATTGTTTAACAACAACGTCGAAGAATGCGAAGGCCTCACGTTTGTCGGCCAGAACCTGTATCAGAGCGGACAGGTCGGTGCTGAACTGCTGCAGATTGACCAGAAATCCGCCGGCTCATACGCGATACTACACGTTTATGACGACATCAGTAATTCGGTTCACCTGAGTGAAAAGGAAAAAGGATTCAAAGATTACTTCAGAAAGCTGAACGGCCCCAGGAATAAGGTCATCAGTATGGATCTCAACTTTACCCATCGGCAAACACTGGAAAAAGAACTGCGTGAGCTTCTTTCCGAGAAATCGCTGAAAGGTCTGCTGGTCACTACATCGAAAGGGGCATCGGTAGTTTCACAATTGCTGGAACAACACGGCAAGAACGGCATCCGGCTAGTGGCCTACGATCTGCTCAAACAAAATATTCACTATCTGCAAAAGGGAATTATAGATTTTCTTATCAACCAGAACGCTGAGCGGCAGGCCAGCATGGGGATTGGTGAGTTGGCCAGCTATCTTGTTTTCAAAAAGGATGTTGTCGCGAACAACCTGTTTCCCCTGGAGATAATCACCCGCACGAACCTCGACTCGTATCTGGCCTGGAAACACAATTGAGTTGTTTCTTCCTAAAGATGTCAATAACGACTCATTATTAATTTGAGGCCTTCGACTACACTCAGACACCGCAGTTGGTAACAAAAATGTCGTGTCGAACGGACTGATCGCGTATTATTTCGTATTTGGCTTTCTCAGTCATCCCTGGTCTTTCCTGATTTTGTGTTACGATTCCGCAATATGTTCGAAGCAAAAAGCCGCCCCGATTCCGGAGGCGGCTTTTTTTCATTAAAGGATAGCGGTTTCAGGACGGCCTAGTTCGGTGACGTCACGTAATTCTTTCCTGTATCCCACCAGATTTTCGTGTTTACCAGATCCTGACCGCCAAGCAACGCGAGGCCTTTGGTATACTCAGCTTCATTGGTCTGGACCTCGCTGTTCGGATATTGAACGCGCTTAATATAGTTAGCCGGATTCTTCACATTGGAGTCCGGATTTGGCCATATCGCGGTGTACCGGTCAAGCGCCACTTCTGTCCTGGGCAGGTTCAGTCTTCGCTTATCATTCCATGCTTCCTGCGCCATATCCGGAAACAGTGCAAGGTACTTCTGCGTGATGATCTTTTCGAGCTTCGTGTTACCATCGCCGGTACCGTTGGTTGAGAAGTCACCGGTATTGTCATCGAAGCTGGCACTTGTTCCAGCTCCATTCTTCGCTGTTGACCCAAGGTAGGCGTCGGCATCGGAAGATACTCCCCACGTTGCAAACGACGCACGTACACCGGCTTCGTACAATGCTTTCTCATCACC
>CBKWFZ010000346.1:0-4847 GCA_966673785.1 uncultured bacterium | reverse complement strand
GAGGCGTTCTGACAATTCTCGTGGGTGCACGTCCCACCCACGCCCCTTACCCCTGAGAGGGGAACAGCCGCGCGAGAGGGTAAGCTTGAGAGAGGTTAATACTAAGAGAAACTGTTTTGAACGCGCGTGGGTCCCTTCAGGGAATTAAAGGGTGCGCGGCGGAAGAACCAATGATCATCATCATCCCCACAACGGCTGCATTTGCGTCCACCCGCGCCCCTTACCCCCTGGAGGGGAACAGCCGCACGGGAGGGTAAGCTTGAGAGAGGTTAATACATAAGAGAATCTGTTTAGAACGTGCGCGGAAGGTTAGCATATTTTCGGGTCAGGCTGTGTCCGGAATCAGACGGTTGACATTGTCACGAAGAATAACGTGAACCGGTACAACACCAGCGCCAGATAAACCCCTGCGATCAGCAGAACGGAATTTAATATTGTTCGCCACCACGGGAATCCGTAAAACCTGCGGATTCCTGTTACAAAGAAGTAAGCGAAAAGAATCAGCACGATCGGAAGTGTCACCTGATCGCCAAGGAGGTGGGAAAGATCGATGTCAGCCCACCTTGCGCACCTGACAATCAGCCACAGGGTTGATCCTACTAAAAGCGTTGGGACAAACAAGACAAAGGTCATGAACTCCAGCGTAAACGCCAGATGGTCCAGCGTATATACGCGACGTTGATAGTTTACAAGGATGAGCACCGGAAAAAGGTAAACGACCAACATGATAAGAAGCATTTTCGCCCAGTTTGTTGACGAGGCGTTGTAAACTGCCTCAAGCTGGTCAGGATCGTACGATGCTGATGAAAGTTTTTTGTCGATAACCGTTTGAGCAAGCTCGCTGTACGGCATGGCATGTGCCTGAAGGTGAAACGAAGTATTGAAGGTCTGGAAAAACGGAAATAGAAAGTAGAGGAAGTTTGCCACGAAGAAGAATGCGATGGGCTTCATGTACGGCTGACGAATGCCGCTGACAATGTCACGTGACATCTTTCCCGGCGAGGCCACGAGCGTCCGGAAGCTTTTGAAAAATTTGCCGTCGATGAAGGTGAATGCGTTAAAAACGTCACTGAAATAGTGCCTTAAAGACCGGTCTTTCTCATTCAGGACTTTCTCTCCGCAACGCGGACAATACCGGCCAGCAAAAGCATGTGAGCAGTTCAGGCAGGTCCTTGCAAGCGCATAGTCGAAGTTGTCATCAATTTTCAGTGACATACGATTTTTCCGGATTGGTCCTCGATCCCTAAAATGCTAAAAATAGTTCATTAGAGGACTAACGATGCCGGTGATCAAACTTGTGCGCATACGTTGCGCGCGTCGACATCCGGAATTTGAGGCTTACTACTTAATAATCAGATCCGTTGTATTACCGTAATTGCCTGAAAATGGATAAGGTAAGGATGCCGATATTTCCCCGACTCCATTCTGATAATAGCGATAGCCAGTTAACCTTTCCCCGGGCTCCCGGGAATAAATCTCTTCCACGACAACTACATCCTCGAACTTGCGACCAAACAACACGACAACTGAATTTTCTCAAGTATGGTGAACTTCGTGGTTCTTTTTCCAGGATCTTCTTCATGGCTGGTCCAGCTCATGCCGACCGGAAAGCTGGAATTGAGAAACATGTATTCATCACCCATCGTCTCAGTGTAACCAAGGAAGTCACGTGCAAAATACTGCGACCCATGCTTTCGCACCAGGCGCTTTGCTCCGAGGGAATTCGCGATAACGGAATACTTCCGGCCGTCGACCAGCGTGTCGCCCCGCACGAAAACACTAATCGTATCATACAGTTTAAATTCGTGGTTATCGCCCGCTGCGATGTAACGCTGGTATGATTCACTGCGGAGTGCGAGCGGATAAAAGTTGCCTGAGACATTCTCTTCATCGTATCCACATCCAAAAGCTATCCAAGCCATAACAATGAAGAAAAGATGGAGCCAAACGCGGGGTGAATTGAATTCACGCATAACGGATAATTTACAATGCTAAAATATCAAGCTGGCGTCATAATTCAAAATCAAATGATGGACCTCTTTTTTGAAATAAGCCGCTTTCAAAAAAAGAACTTACTGTTATCTTTCGACCGTCAAAAAAAAAAATGTAATGAGACAAATAATTCTGGATCTTGCTGTAACACTCGACGGATTTATTGAAGGCCCAAACGGTGAAATCGATTGGTGCATAATGGATGATGAAATAAATTTTGATGAATTTCTCGCCGGCATTGATACAATTTTCTACGGACGTGTCAGTTACGACAGCTGGGGAAATTTTCAACCTGGACCGGACGCTGGCGCAGCTGAAAA
Source organism: uncultured bacterium (assembly GCA_966673785.1). Classification (GTDB taxonomy): domain Bacteria; phylum Bacteroidota; class Bacteroidia; order Cytophagales; family Cyclobacteriaceae; genus Ohtaekwangia. The sequence goes on along the minus strand of CBKWFZ010000346.1, from coordinate 2,535 downwards.
GTCGCTGTGGTCGGGGGTGCATTCGAAAAAGAAATACGTGTTTTCAAGTACATCCAGGCACGACAGCAACGCTACGTTTATTGGCCACGACTGGGTTGGGCGCGTGAACGAGATCCGGAATCAGGCCGGGAAGGATATCTGGTTGTATGGGGGAGCGAGACTGATAAAATCGTTTATCGATCACGATTTCGTTGACATTTACCGGCTCTCCATTCACCCGACGGTACTGGGCGCGGGTAAACCACTTTTCGAAAACCGTCAGGATCGTTTGAATCTGAACCTCGTTGACGTAAAAAAATTCAGGTCGGGAGTTGTCCAGGTGATCTACAACGCGCGGACGAATGCGTAAACCAGCATCGTGGATATCTGCAAGGTACTAATTCTTGGTTCTTATTCGATGTTCTTGCTCGCGGCAGCCTGTTCCCTGATCTTTATTATTGCCAGTGTCAGAACGGTTGGGTTTCGGCAATTGTTGACCGGAGTCATGCCCTCGGATAAGGACATCGCCCGATATAAAAGTGAGATGGCGCGTTTAAGAAGGCACGCTTATTGGTCGGGTTATCTGGCCGTCGCAGGATTTTTTCTTTTTATGATCGCCGCTATCGGAAAAGCCGCTCATGGGCCAGGGTAGGTATCATGTTTCAGACCTGATTGGCGGAACTGAAAAGTCGAAGTGACAATATCCTTTGTCGCCGCAAAGTATTATCTTGAACCAGTTTTAGCCAATATTTATCGTACCTAACTTGTATGTCAAATCCATCGTTGTCCTATCCGGTCACGCCTGAAAACGTCGACCCCCGAATCCTCGAACCATCTCCCGAATTCAAAAAAGAAGCGCTGAAGGCAGTCGGTTCTATTCTGTTTTTTGTTGTAATGTATTTCGTCCTGATTATCGCCGGCATTGCACTTGCTGCTCTCTGCGCCGTTGGAGGGATTGCTCTAATTGCTGCAAAGCCAATGTTCTTAACCCTTATGTTCGGCATCGGCCTCGCCGGACTCGGCGTGATGGTGTTGTTCTTTCTTTTTAAGTTTCTGTTCAAGCGCCAGAAGGTGGATCGTTCCGGTTTAATTGAAATCAGGGAAAAGGATCATCCGCGGTTATTTCAATTTGTTCGCGTCCTCGCAAAGGAAACCCACACGTCCTTTCCGAGACGAATCTATCTTTCGCCTGAGGTCAATGCTTCGGTTTTTTATAATTCCAGTTTCTGGAGCATGTTTCTTCCCGTACGAAAGAACTTACAGATCGGACTCGGTCTGGTGAACGTGGTTAATCTCAGCGAATTCAAGGCGATTATTGCCCACGAGTTTGGTCACTTCTCACAGAAAAGCATGAAGCTTGGAAGTTATGTGTACAATATGAACCACATCATCTTCAATATGCTGTACGATAATGACGGTTATGAACGTGCAATCGAAACGTGGGGTAATGCCAGCGGTTACTTTGCCTTGTTTGCCGGACTCACCGTTCGGATCGTTAAGGGAATTCAATGGGTCCTGCAGCAATTGTACACGCTGATCAATACGAGCTATATGGGTCTCTCGCGCCAGATGGAGTTTCATGCCGATGCCGTTTCCGCAAGCGTGAGTGGGGGAAACCATCTCATCAATGCATTGCGGAGACTCGAAGTCGCCGACATCACGTATGGCAATGTCTTCGGATTTTATCAGCAGCATTTCGCCAAAGGATTTAAACCCGAAAATATCTATCCGCAGCATGTTGAGGTGATGCACCTGTTTTCGGAATTTCATAGCCTTCCCGTTGACAACGGTTTACCGCGCGTCGACGCCGGATCTTTCGCGCGATTTAATAAGTCACGCGTAACGCTTAAGGATCAGTGGGCCTCGCATCCGTCAACCGATGACCGCGAGCGCCACCTCCGTTCACTCGGCGTGGAAACACCTGCGCTTCACAATTCGCCCTGGCAGCTTTTTGAAGGCGCGGAAGAACTGCAGCAGCGCGTAACCTCAAAGATTTTTCAGGAGGTGAAATACGAGGCACCGGTTCAGGTGATTAACGCAACGGATTTCCGGAAACAGTATCGCGATGAATTCCGGCGCTACCAGCTACCTTCCGTTTACAAGGGCTACTTTGATGCGCGATACATAACCAGGACCGATCTGCGTGGCGTGGAGGATCGTGTTTCTGTCAACGGAAATTCCCTGGAGTCGCTGCTTTCTGAGGAGATTGTCGCGCTGCCGCAAATCAAGAATGGATTGATCAGTGACCTCGAGACACTTGCTGCCGTACGGGATGGGCATTTAAAGGTCCGGACGTTTGAATTCAATGGCGAAAAGTTTCGGGGAAAAGATGCGGGTACGCTTTACACGCAGCTTCAGGATGAACTTAAGGAGACTGAGCGCATGATGGCCGACGCAGACCACAAACTGATTGCCTGGTTTATCGGTAAAGCGCGGGAGAATGGCGTTCACGAAACGTTGCGCGAACGCTACAGCGAATTGTTTCTGGTCACTGAACAGACGGAAAATGACGTTCAGCTGTACACAAGGATGCAGGAACTGATGATGCCATTGTAC
>CBKWFZ010000345.1:0-4848 GCA_966673785.1 uncultured bacterium | reverse complement strand
AACGGCTGGCTTGATGTGCTGATGCACTACCCGCATATGATCGCTGCACCAATTGCGATTTACAACGGGAAGGCTGTCTTATGTCAGACTCCGACGGACCTGTTTAAGATCGGGTTCAAACCCACTTCGCGGGTGGCCGAAAAGGTCTTGCCTCATCTCCGGCATACGACGTAACGTTCTCAGACATTCATAGCTTTCAACGGAAGAGATTTTTTCACCGCGAGGACGCTATCGCGCAGGGGAACGCAGGGATGTGCGGTTAGCCGTCGTCGTTGATCTTCTTTGTCCGGGCTCAATTCAAGTTCGTTATTCCGATTCACCCTTTATATTTGTGCCTTTAACCTGAACTGGCAATGAAGAACATCTCTGTTATCGGGTCCGGCACAATGGGTAATGGCATCGCTCATGTGTTCGCCCAGCACGGCTTCTCTGTTTCGCTTGTTGATATTTCTCAGGACGCGCTTAACAGGGCTCTGTCTACCATTGAGAAGAACCTCGGCAGACAACTTGAAAAAGGAATCGTTACCGCTGAACAACGCGACCGCACACTGGCCAATATCCGGACAAATACGTCCGTTGGAGCCGGCGTTTCAGATGCCGACCTGGTCGTCGAGGCGGCCACCGAGAACGCGGAACTTAAGATGAAGATATTTCGTGAGCTGTCGTCGGGCACAAAACCGGAAGCCATACTCGCTACGAACACATCGTCAATTTCGATCACACGCATCGCTTCCGTTACGAACCGTCCCGAAAAGGTGATCGGAATGCATTTTATGAATCCTGTTCCGGTGATGAAGCTCGTGGAAGTAATTCGCGGTTATAGTACCAGCGACGAGGTTACTGCTCAGGTGATGGAGCTTTCCCGGCAATTAGAGAAAGTGCCCGTCGAGGTAAACGATTACCCGGGTTTTGTAGCCAACCGCATTCTGATGCCGATGATCAACGAAGCTATTCACAGCCTGTATGAGGGTGTAGCCGGCGTTGAAGAAATCGATACCGTGATGAAGCTCGGTATGGCTCATCCGATGGGGCCCCTGCAACTGGCAGATTTCATAGGGCTCGATGTCTGCCTGAGCATCCTGCAGGTCTTATTTGAGGGATTCGGAAATCCGAAATACGCACCCTGTCCCCTGCTTGTCAACATGGTTCAGGCTGGTCACAAAGGTGTTAAGTCGGGATCCGGTTTTTACACCTACACAGCAGGAAGCAAGGCGTTGGTAGTTGCGCCGCGTTTTGCCAGGTGACTACGCCCGTTTCTCCTTTAGCAGATCACGGATCTCTGTGAGCAGGACGATATCAGCGGGAGGCACCGGTGGTGCAGGCGCTGGTTTTGCTTCTTCCTTACGGCGCATCCTGTTTATGACTTTGACAAACATAAACAAAGCGATAGCCGTCAACAGAAATATAAATACGGTCTGGATAAATTTTCCGTAAGTGATTTCTGCTTCGCCAACGGTATAGCTTAGTCCACTGAAATCCTGTCCGCCTGTGACAATGCCGAGAATTGGCATGAATACGTCAGCGACAAGCGATGAAACGATTGCATTAAAAGCCGCGCCGAGCACGACACCCACTGCAAGGTCAATGACATTTCCCTTGAAAGCGAACTCCTTGAATTCTTTAAACATGGTTAGGGGACTTTATTACAGGAGTCAATGTAAGATTCATTTCACATTATAACAACCGGGAATAAAAATAGTTATCTATCTTTCAGCGCGCGACCGGACCCGATGTAACAATGTCAAAACGAAAGACGACCCCGAGTACCCCGAAAAAGAAGGCAGGCACGACTGCGGGGAAAAAGCCGGCAACGCGAACGCGACCTGCACGAAGCGGGTCTGCCTTTGACATCAACGCCCTTCCACATGTCGCCGTCTGGGAGCTTGATGGTAAGTCGGGGGCTATACGCTGGTCCGACAATGCCCGTCAGTTATTGCACGGTAAAAAGAACGTACCACTTCCGGCTACCCTGGAGGAACTTGTCGGGAGGATCTATGTCGAAGATCAGCAGAAATTTAACGCCGCGGTTCACGCCGCCCTTGATAAGGGTGAAGATATTCTGAATGAATCGCGCATGAAGGTTGGTGGAAGCAGTTTTATCTGGGTGGAATTCGCGGCCTGTTCTCCCGAGAAGGCCGGCAAAAATCAAAAACTGACAGGCACTTTTCAGGATGTCACAAGCAGGAAACTCACCGAATACGAACTTGCCGATTGGAAAACGCGCCATGAACTTGTCTCTGAATCGGCGGGACTTCTGATCTATGATTATGACATACTCTCGGGAGATATAATCTGGAGCGGAAACACGGAACAGGTTGTCGGGTTTACTACCCGGGAAATGGAGCGTATCGAATTGTGGGAACAACTCATCCATCCCGACGACCGCGACGAGGCAAACCGGTTACTTGAGCTCTCGCGCAGCCAGCTCTCCACGTACGATGTTTATTACCGGTTCCGGACGAAACATCACGGCTACTGCTATATGCACGACCGGGGCATGTACGTTACGGATAACAATGGCGAAGCAGTACGCATGCTGGGCATTATGACCGATGTTTCGGAACGCGTAGCCGCCGTAAGAACCATAGAGCAAAGCGAGAAAAGCTACCGCGAGCTTTTTAATTGTGTCGGAGAAGCGATCTATGTTCAGAATCCGGACGGGACTTTCGTAGACGTTAACCGTGAAGCGTGCAACATGTACGGTTACAGCAAGGAAGAGGTTGTAGGAAAAACACCAGAGTTTCTTTCCGCGCCCGGCAAGAATGACTTTGAACGGTTGAAACTTCAGATAGTAGAAGCGCTCGATGGAAAGCCACAACGATTCGTGTGGTGGGGGCAAAAAAAATCCGGCGAGGTGTTCCTTAAGGATGTGCGTCTGACGCGGTCAACCTATTTCGGATCTGAAGTTATTATCGCTACGGCCTGGGACATTACGGAGAAAGTGGCCGCGGAGCGTTCCCTTCAGGAGAGTGAAAAGCGGTTTCGCCGGATGATCGAAGACCTGAATGTTGGTGTCATTCTGCATGGGCCTGATGGCCGGGTTCAGATTGCGAATCGTAATGCGGTGAGGCTTTTGGGCACGTCGGGAATTGCCGTGTTCGAGCATACACCAACGAAACCCGGGGTTCGCTTCACAACCGAAGACGGAGAAACAGTGCAAGCCGCGAAGTTGCCATGGAACCTGGCGCGCTCGAACAAGCAGTCTGTGCGGGGTGTGGTTGTCGGCGTGGCTACCGGGGCCGCCAAGCCGGACACGTGGTTACTTGTGAACGCGGAGCCTACCCTGCTGGAGGACGAACAGTTGCTCCACGTACTCATCACGCTTACCGACATCACCGAACGACGCCAGATTGAACAAAGTCTGAAGGAGAGTGAGTTGCGTTTTCGCACGTTGCAGGAGGCATCGTTTGGTGGGATTGGATTGCATAACAAAGGCGTCATTATCGACTGTAACCAGGGACTCTGCAATCTTACAGGGTACGACTATGAGGAACTGATCGGTAATAATGGACTTAACCTGATTGCTCCGGAGTATCGTGATTTTGTGCTGCACAAGATTCTCAGCAAGGATGAAGAACCCTATGATGTGGAAGGTTTACGAAAGGATGGCAGCCGGTACTCGCTTGAAATCAAGGGTAAAAATATTCCGTTTGGTGACGGATTGATTCGCGTTACAGAATTTCGCGACATCACCGACCGCAAGCTGGCGGAGGCGAAAATACTCGAACAAAATGCGCGCCTTCAGATCGTAACCGAAGACCTGAAACTTCGGAACGAACAGCTTCGTGAATTCACCCAGATTGTATCGCACAACCTGAGAGCTCCGGTTGGAAATATTCTGTCATTGTTAAACTTCATTGAGAATGCTGAAAGCCAGGCGGAGCAACAGGAGTATGTCGCCTTGCTGAAGGAAGCGGGAACGCGAACGCTTACGACGCTGCATGAACTGAATGAAGTGCTTCAGATCAAGCAGGACAAAAAGATTGAACGGCAACTGCTTGTATTTGAGGAAGTTTTCCAGCACGTCCGGAATATGCTCAATGCAAAAATCGCAGAAGCTAAAGCTGAGATTATTACCGACTTCAGTCAGGCGCCGGAGATCCGATATCCCAACATTTACCTTGAGAGTATTCTCCTTAATCTGCTGAGCAACGCACTGAAGTACACCTATCCCGGAAGGAAGCCTGTAATCCGGCTCACAACGGAAAGGCGTGAGAGTCAGATCCTGCTTTCCGTTTCCGATAATGGTGCGGGTATAAATTTGAAACGCTATGGAGAGCACATCTTCAAGTTGCGCAAGACATTTCATAAACATCCCGAGAGCCGGGGCATCGGCCTGTTCATGATCAAGAATCAGATTGAAGCGATGGGCGGCGATATTACGCTCACGAGTCGTGAACAGGAAGGTTCAACTTTTTTCATTACCTTTAATCAGGCACCCAGTTCATGAGCCAAAGAGAACCGATAGTGGCCCTGGTGGACGACGACAAGATCTTTCAGTTCACGGCATCGCGAACGATCCGTGCGCTTAATCTTACGGACAAAATCCTGCAATTTGAAAATGGCGAGGAAGCGTTAAAGTTCCTTGTTGAGAACGCCTCGAGCAGCGAGAGTCTTCCCGACTATATTTTTCTCGACATCAATATGCCGTTTGTCGATGGCTGGATGTTTCTGGAAGACTATTCAGGATTAAAAAAGGATCTGGCGAAAGAGATTTCGATCTACATGGTCAGCTCTTCCATCGATCCGGGGGATATCCGCAGGGCGAAGAGTATTCCTGAAGTTCTGGAATACGTCGTAAAACCGGTATCGCGTGAAAAATTTGTTGAGTTGCTCCAGAAGGCGGCC
>CBKWFZ010000344.1:0-4863 GCA_966673785.1 uncultured bacterium | reverse complement strand
TGAACCGATAAACAGATAATGGACTTCGTCACAGGTTGGTGACGGACTACTGAGCAGCTGCGGGCATTACTTCTCTCGAGAGGTCCTCGATCACCGTCTCGCAGTTTGCTACAAACTCAGTAACAACATCGACGAGTTGGTTCAGGCACGTTCCCGCTTTTCCGTTTTCCTCAATGAATAATATCTTGGGACGAAGGTGATCGAGTCCCATAAGCGTAAAAGACGGTTTGATCTGGTGTGCCAGTCGTGAAAGGCGGTCCCACGTCTGGGCTTCCATTGCGGTTTGCATATCCAGCAGGATGCCCGGCAGGGTCTGGAGAAATGTCGTGATCATTTCATGAATAAACTCCCTGTTGTTTCCGGATACCGACTTCAGGTAATCAAGATTGTAGGTGCCGTTGACAGCACGCACTGCAATTTTTGGCTTCGGTAAGCGCGTCGATGGCCGGATCTTCAGGTCCTTGAATAATTTATGGTACAGGTCCTCCGGCGTGAACGGCTTCGGGAGATAGTCATTCATACCTGATGCAAGGCACTTCTCAACATCACTGTGCGTTGCGTTTGCGGTCAATGCGATAATCGGGACGCGCGCGGACTGATGCATGGCACGCATTGCCTTCGTCGCTTCATAGCCATCCATTACCGGCATTTGCACGTCCATTAACACAACGTCATAAAAATTGTTCTTCACCTTCTCGATGGCAACGAGCCCGTTTTCCGCTACATCAATGTGGCATTGCCAGTTTTTCAGAATGCTTTTCGCGTATAGCCTGTTGATGTCGTTGTCCTCCACGAGAAGAACATGCAGTTGCGAGGTGTTTATATCTTTGAGCTTCCGTGCAGGCTTCGGTACCTGAGTGATGGTTTTTACTCTTCCGATCTGATAGGGGATGACCACGCTGAATGTAGAGCCGACATGTTCGCGGCTCACGACGTGAATCTTTCCTTTCTGCAATTCGACGAGTTGCTTTACAATGGTAAGTCCCAGTCCGGTTCCGCCATACCGTCGGGTTACGCTGGCATCGGCCTGGCTGAAACTTTCAAAGATGGTGTTGAGTTTCTCTTCCGGAATCCCGACCCCCGTATCCGTTACTTCGATCTTCACCCAGCAGGTACCACGCATCTCGCGGGCCTTGCTACAATTGATCGAAATTGAACCATTGTGTGTGAACTTTACGGCGTTACTGATCAGGTTTATCAGCACCTGGTTCAGTCTCACCGGGTCGCCGACAAGAATTTTATTCAGTTTTTCCTCGATTGACCAGTCCAGCGTAAGTTTCTTTTCCTTGGCCTGATACGTAAACGTGTTGACCAGCGAGGGCAGGAGATCTCTCAGGTTGAATGCGATCTTTTCGAATTTGAGCTTCCCTGATTCGATTGCCGCGAGGTCCAGAATATCATTAATGATCACCTTAAGGTTTTCCGCCGAGTGACGGATCGCATTAAGATACGTTTCGCGTTCCTCCGGGCTCGGATTCTGGCCCAGCAGGTTCGCCATTCCCGCAATCCCGTTAATCGGTGTTCTGATTTCGTGACTGATGTTCGCAAGGAATTGTTCCTTGGCTTTTTGCAGTCGCAGCAATTCAGCTTCGTCGCGTTTACGCTGCGTGATATCCCGGCAATCCAGGATAAACCCGTTTATGCCTTCCTTGTGTTTAAGATTGATCGCGTTGAATTCGAGAAATCGAAAACTCTTGTCCTTGCACCGGAATTGAAACTCGACTTTTTCCGTGTACGCGCGTTTCTGACTTTGCTTGAATTTGTTCTTCAGGCTGGTCACCATCGAGGGAAGCAAATAGTCAAAAATATTCCTGCCTATCAGACTCTTCGATCGGTATCCGAGTGTTTCAAAGGTGGACGAGTTGTGATAACAGATAAGCCCTGAATAGTCCACGATAAAGATAATATCAGACCCGTCTTCAACGACAGCTTCGTAGAACGAACCTTTCTTTACGTATTGCTGGAGGTTCATGTTGGTCAGATACCCATTTCTTCCATCTCCTTAAGATAGCGGTAAAGGGATGACTTTCCAATGTCCAGGCGGCGCGCGACCTCCAGTACGTTGTTTTCGTACTTGTTGAGGTAGTGCCTAATGATGCGATACATGAACTCCTGCATAGTCATTTCCTGATACAGGAACGATTCCATACGTGCAGTACTGTTAAAGCTGATGTCCTGCGGACGTATTTCCTGCTCTTCTGCCATGACTGCAGCGAGTTCGATTATGGATTTAAGCTCCCTGATATTACCCGGGAAAGGATATTGCAATAATTTCTCCTGCGCTTCGGGGCTAATCTTGAATTTGCGCATACCGTTTTCGTTGGCGAAATGGTCGAGGAAGCTCTTTGCGATCAGGATCACGTCATTCCCGCGCTCACGGAGGGGCGGAAGGTGGATCGGTAAACCCAGCAGACGATAGTAGAGATCTTCCCGGAATCTGCCGCTTTTCACTTCTTCCGAAAGATCCTTGTGCGTCGCGGCGAGTATCCTTACATCAAGTTTGATCACCTGATTACCCCCGATACGCGTGACCTCACGCTCCTGCAGAACCCGCAGAAGTTTTGCCTGCAGGTTTGGATCCATTTCACCGATTTCGTCAAGGAAAATCGTGCCGCCCTCGGCCTCTTCGAATTTTCCGATACGACGGGTAAGGGCTCCGGTGAACGCGCCCTTTTCGTGACCAAACAATTCACTTTCGATCAGGTCGCGCGGAATTGCCGCTATGTTCACCGCGATGAACGGTTTATTCTTTCGCTTTGAGTTGTAATGAATTGCCTTTGCAACCAATTCCTTTCCTGTTCCGGTTTCGCCTGATATGCTGACGGAAATGTTCGTCTGCACCGCCTTTTCGAGCAGGCCGAAGATTCGTTTTATAGCCGGACTGGATCCGATGATACTTTTTTCGAACTCGTATTTTTCAGAGATCTCTTTTTTGAGGTGATCGATCTCCCGGATGAGTGACGTACGGTTCCGCGCGTTGTTGATTGAATTAAGCAGGCGGTCCTTGGTCTCGTGATCCTTCGCGATGTAGTCATAGGCACCAAGCTTTAGCAAGTCTACGGCAGTATGTATCTTCTCCTGCGCGGAAACAATAATGACGTTGATGTTCGGGTCGTGACTTCGGATCTGGGCAAGAACTTTTTCACCGGGCATATCCGGAAGAGAATAGTCAAGCGTGATCACTGCAGGATTTTTGTAGAGATTGTTCAGGCAGTCCTTGCCCGAGGTGAAGAACTCCAGTTCGTAATCCGGGTTTAGCTCCAGAACATAACGTAAAAATTTCGTGTAGGCCGGGTCATCTTCAACTACAAAGATTTTGACAGGGTCTTTGTCGTACATAACATTCAAGATTGCAAACAGTAAATATACATTCGATTTAGTTGTGATGAAATGGTTGGAAATAACCAAATATTGCAGAAATTCGGAGGCTTAAATCAATAGTGGTGGAGAGTGCTCTGGCTTCATTAGACGCTTCGGAACGCGAGCTTATTTTTAAGGGACCACTACTGGTATGTCTGCTTCTGGCGGGTGCCGATGGCGAGATCGACAAGCGTGAGATCAAGAAAGCCCTTGAGATGGCGCGTGACCAACACTGGGTAAAATCAAATCTTCATGACTTCTTTCAGGAGGTTGCCACTGATTTCGAAGACAAGCTCAAAATCCTCATGCAGGCGTATCCTTCACACACAGGCAAACGCAATGATATCATCAGCGGTGAACTGAGCGGGCTGAACGGGCTTTGGACCAGGCTTGGGTCGGAGTTTGCCGGTGCCTACTACGAGATGCTCCGCTACCTGGCGGAACGGATCGCGTCCTCCTCGGGCAGTTTTTGGGGAAAGATCACCACGGAAGAGGCGCGGCTAATGGACCTTCCGATGCTGGACAATCCTTCAAAAATTTAATCAACGATTCGGTTATTTGCGCTTTTTCGTTCCCGCGCATTTTTCATCTTTGCACACAGGATCGACAACCACTATGCCCTCATATTCCATTGTAAGAAGCGCGGCCATTCCGCTACGTCTTGTGTTTATCATGTGGGGGCTATTCCTTACGGACTGGTTGATGCCTTATATTCAGCTTAACGCGTTCGGTATCATTCCGCGAACCGCCTTCGGGATCATCGGAATTTTCACCGCGCCAATGCTCCACGGCTCCTTCGCCCACCTGGTTTCGAATACCATCCCCTTGCTTTTTCTGGGAACCGTGTTATTCTACTTTTACTCCGGTATTGCGCAGGCTGTCTTTCTGCGTGCGTATTTCTGGACGAATTTCCTCGTCTGGCTCTTCGCACGCGAAGCGAATCACATCGGAGCAAGTGGACTGGTGTACGGGATGGCCTTCTTTCTGATATTCTTCGGAATTTTCCGGCGTGATTTCATTTCAATTTTTATTTCGATAATTGTATTGTTGCTGTACGGTGGAGTTTTCTACGGCGTGCTTCCTACAGACTCACGTGTCTCGTGGGAATCTCATCTTGGCGGAGCGCTCGTAGGGGTTTCGACCGCAGTTACATATAGTCGCCAAAAAAAGGTAAGCTGATGGATGCGAACGTGAGGAAAGTAATGACCGATCTGAAGGCACGGCGTTTTGCCCCCGTGTACTTTCTGCAGGGGGAGGAGACATACTACGTTGACCTGATCTCGGATTATATCGAACAACATGCGCTCTCAGAAGCCGAGAAGAGCTTCAACCAGGTTGTCGTGTACGGGAAAGATGCGACGATGGCAACGATACTCACACATGCACGCAGGTTCCCGATGATGGCCGAACGTCAGGTGGTGATCGTCAAGGAAGCTCAGGATATCCAGGATATAGGTAAGGAGGGCGGCAGCAAGCTTCTGCTCGATTATCTGTCGAAAGCTG
>CBKWFZ010000343.1:0-4879 GCA_966673785.1 uncultured bacterium | reverse complement strand
AAATCGATGTCAAGCAGCGCACCTTGCGCGCCTTCGGCTAGTATAGACGAACCGTGCTTCAATTCCTGATTCAGGAAGTATTCACTTTCGATGAGATTAAATTCTTTCAGGAACCGGACCGCGTCCAGGAAGGCCGACTCCAGCTCACTCCAGTTGTACTCGATCTCGTGCTCCTTCAGGATTTTGAAATGAATATCCGTAAGCTTTTTAAACCGTGCCTGGAATTCGGAGGAAACGATGTCACCAACACGAAGCCCCTGGCGGCCGATTTTGTCCTGATAAGTCGGTCCGATTCCTTTAAGCGTTGAACCGATCTTGCTGTCTCCTTTGGCGTTCTCGTACGCCATGTCCAGCAGCCGGTGCGTTGGCAGAATAAGCGTCGCCTTCTTTGAGATAAAAAGGTTTTTTCTGACGTTGAGGTTAAACTTTGACAGCTTCTCGATTTCAGCCTTGAATACGACCGGGTCGAGAACGACGCCGTTTCCAATCACGTTTCGTGTTGTTTCACGGAATATGCCCGAAGGTATCTGGTGAAGCACGTGTTTGATTCCGTCGAATTCAAGCGTATGGCCAGCATTGGGTCCACCCTGAAACCTGGCGATCACATCATACTTGGGCGCAAGAACATCAACGATTTTGCCTTTACCTTCGTCACCCCACTGAAGGCCCAGGAGCACATCAACCTTGGACATTTTTATTTATAAGATTTTTTATTCGACAATATCTCCCTCGCTTTGTACGATCTGAAAAATCGCGTTGAGTTTGGTAATGACCAGCAGTTTTTGAACCGACTCTGAGGGCCGCATCAAAAATACCTCTCCGCCCTTGTTCCTGAATTTGGTAAGAATAGTGATGAGAATTCCTATCCCGCTGCTGTTGATATACCGGACGTTGGATATATCGACAACACCCACCAGAACTTTGTCGCGGATCGCATTATTAACAACCTCAATAATTGAACTGCCGCTTTCCTCTCCGATCAAATCACCGGAAAGCCGGAGAATCAGCTTGTTGTTTTTGATTTCGTCTGTGTACGTCATAACTCTTGATTGACAGGAACCGGCTTATTCTCGCAGTTCTCTTTGGTACAGGTTGCGTACAGAATCAGGGAGTGGTGGAGCACATTAAAATGCAGGATCTCCTCAACTGTGTTCTGAATGTTCTGGATACGCGGATCGCAGAACTCGACCACCTTATGGCAATCCGTGCAGATGAGGTGGTCATGCTGCCGGTAACCGTAAGATTTTTCGTACTGGGCCAGGTTCTTGCCAAACTGGTGCTTGCTCACAAGGTCACACTCCACGAGCAGGTCAAGCGTGTTATAAACAGTGGCCCGACTTACCCGGTAATTTTTATTCTTCATGCTGATGTACAGCGACTCAACATCGAAGTGGCCGTCCCGCGAATAGATCTCTTCAAGGATCGCGTAACGTTCCGGAGTTTTGCGCAACTCCTTGTTCTCCAGGTAAGCCGTGAAGATCTTTTTTACCTCGTCGTATAGTTTTGAATTCAATGCCATTTTTCAGCGGGGTCAAAGATATACCAGTTTTCAGAGAATAATAAAACAAACAGGATAATTACTGAGCACGTCCTGCGTGGTCAGAATCACTCTTTTGAGTCGAATCTGCTTGTTTTTACGACACCCTCAACATTCCTGAGCTTCTCCATGAGCTGCTCGAGGTGGCGGGTGTCGTTCACATATAACATGATTTCGCCCTCAAATATTCCTGAATCGGTATGTATCGACATTGAACTCATATTTACTTTGAGTTCTTCGGAAATGATGCGTGAAACGTCGTTGATGAGGCCGACGCGGTCCGTTCCCCTGATTTTCAGTCCCGTCAAAAATGCCACCTCATGCTGTGAGGTCCACTTTGCCTTTACCACGCGGTTACCGTGGTGAGAAAGAAGTTCCGGCGCATTCGGGCAATTCGTTCGGTGAATCTTAATCCCTTCATTTACAGTGACAAAGCCGAAGACATCATCGCCCGGGATCGGTGTACAGCACTTCGCCAGCTTGTAATCGACGACGTCCATATCCTCACCAATCAACAGGATGTCCTCATATCGGCCTTTGACCTTTGTAATTTCCTGTTCGATTGTCCTGGCATCGGAGACCAGAAAGTTGGGTCTGGACTTCAGGGGGCTCGTCGGCTTGTTTTCCACAAACCGCTTGATGTCCGCCGTCGTAATAAATCCGCTTCCGACACGGTAATAAAGCTCAAAATGGGTTTGTGTTTTGAAGTAGTCGCGCATTTGTTCCAGCAGGGGCTGTGTCGCCTCCTCCTTAAGCTGCCTCAGTTTGCGCAGAATGATCTCCTTACCCTCCTCGGCCGATTTCTTCTTGTCTTCTTTAAGAACGTCCTTGATGCGTGATTTTGCCTTGGAGCTCACCGCGAACCGCAGCCAGTCTTCGTGCGGCTTTTGCTTGGCCGACGTGAGTATTTCTATCTGGTCGCCATTCTTCAGGACATAATTGATAGGTACGAGCTTGTTATTGACTTTCGCACCGATGCACTTCGATCCGATATGCGTATGGATCTCAAACGCAAAATCCAGGGCCGTCGCCCCGTATGGAAGGGTCTTTAATTCCCCCCTGGGAGTAAAAACGAATACCTCTTCGCTGAAGAGATTACCTCTGAAATCATCGACAAAGTCGAGTGCGCTATGATTGTTTTGTTCAAGCAGATCCCTGACCCGCGCAAGCCACTTTTCAAGATTCGATTCAGCCGTGGTATTACTATCCTTATACTTCCAGTGGGCAGCGTATCCTTTCTCGGCGATCTCGTCCATGCGTTTGCTTCGGATCTGCACTTCCACCCACTGGCCGTTCTTCGCCATCACTGTTGTGTGCAGCGACTCATAACCATTCGCCTTGGGCGTACTGATCCAATCACGGAGACGGTCAGGATTCGGCGTGTAAAAGTCGGTAACGATTGAGTAGACCTGCCAGCACAAAGCTTTTTCATTTTCATACGGGGTATCGAGAATGATGCGGATAGCAAACAGATCAAACACCTCTTCGAATGGTATGTTCTGCTTGCGCATTTTGTTCCAGATCGAATAAATGCTTTTTGGCCGCCCTTTGATCTCGTATCTGATCTTTAGTTTGTCCAGTTCCTCGTTGATCGGAACCATGAATTGTTTGATGAACTTGTTCCGCGCCGCTTTTGTCGCATCAATTTTGCGAACGATGGAGTCATAGATGTTCTTATCGGTGAAGCGCAGGTAGAGGTCTTCCAGCTCCGTCTTTATTGCATTCAGACCGAGACGGTGTGCAAGGGGTGCGTATAAATAGATTGTCTCGTTGGCGATCTTCAGCTGCTTATTCCTCGGCATGCTATCCAGCGTTCGCATGTTGTGAAGGCGGTCGGCGAGTTTAATAAGGATCACCCGGACATCTTCGGAAAGCGTGAAAAGCATTTTGCGGAAATTCTCCGCCTGCTGTGAGCTGCCGTATTCAAAGACGCCTCTGATCTTGGTGAGGCCGTCAATGATCTTTGTGATTTTTTTTCCGAAAGTCCGCTCGATGTCGATGAGTTCCATATCGGTGTCTTCGACGACATCGTGCATCAGCGCGGAAACGATTGAGGTGGTTCCGAGGCCAATTTCCTCGACGCATATTTCGGCAACGGCGAGCGGGTGAAAAATGAACGGCTCGCCGGATTTCCGCCGCATGTCTTTATGGGCGGACAAACTGATGGTGAAAGCTTTTTTGATCAATTTGGCATCGCCGTCCTTAAGAATCGGCTTTGCCTTTCTAAGTAGTCTCCGATAACGATTTATTATTTCTTTTTTCTCCTGCTCGGCATCTATAACCATCCTGAAACCTTTTTAAACCCGCTTCTTCAGCCTTTTTTAGTTCTCGAACAAATACTTGTTAAACGCTCAATTTAATTGCGTTTGCTATTTCAATTGCGAATATTATCAATAAATTTGCGCTCCTTTTACGGATGTGGCCATCAGTTTCTTACGAATGTCAGAAAACCGGCTCCACCCGAAACCGACCGGATGTGGCGTAATTGGTAGCCGCGCCAGACTTAGGATCTGGTGCCGCAAGGCGTGGGGGTTCGAGTCCCTCCATCCGGACAGCGACAGAACCCTTAATACCGAAACAAGAATTCTGTATTAGGGGTTTTCCCTTTATCTGGTAAACTTCAAACGTTATAAGTTTTGGAAATAACACTGAACAAATTGAACAGCACCGAAGGTGTAATTAAAATTAAATTAACCGAAGGTGATTATCAACCCCACGTAGAAGAAAAAGTGCGCGATTATTCCCGTAAAGCGAACATCAAAGGCTTTCGCCAGGGAAAAGTCCCGGCTGGTGTGATCAAGAAAATGTTTGGCAAGTCAATTCTCGTGGATGAGATCAACCATGTGTTGTCCCATAAGCTCACCGACTATATCCGCGAAAATAATCTCAAGATACTCGGTGAGCCGCTTCCGAACCAGGACAAGGCCCGGACTATCGATTGGGACGCGCAAAAGGATTTTGAGTTTGAATACCAGATCGGAATGGTTGGCGATTTCAGTTATGATGTTTCCAAAGCTGTCAAAGTCACTGCATATCCGATTGACGTTGATGAAAAAACCATTGAAGAAACAGTTGCCGATATAAAGAAACGATTCGGCAAGGCTACGTACCCGGAAACTTCAGAACCCGGTGACAACCTTTTCGGCGAGCTTCGCTCAACTGCGACACGGGAGGGCGGAGAACCGGTCTTTTCGAAAGAGTATGTTGTGATTACAACGGACAAGGTGGCCGCCGCTGAACAAAAGAACTTTTCCGGTTTAAAGAAAGAAGACGTTGTAACCTTCGATATCGCCAAAACTTTCACGGATGCAGCGGTCGCCGCCGATCTGCTTGAAATTCCCG
>CBKWFZ010000342.1:0-4885 GCA_966673785.1 uncultured bacterium | reverse complement strand
CGGTAGCCTCCAGAAGGGCCCTTATATGCTCGGTCCTTCCCAATTGTACCTCTCCCGCGGTAAGGTTTTGGCGCAGGTATCACTCCGGGGCGCGGGGTTTCAAAATTCCTTCCCCGAATCCTCCGCCCGGCGAGATCGGTAGTCTGCGCGCGCTCGCCCTTCTTTTTTGGGCGTTTGAAATTCGCGTAGACGTTAATGCTTTTGTGCTTGATGAATGGACGGGAGGCGCTCCGGGGAATGATCCGACCCCGGGATGCTGAACTTTCCCTCTGCCCGGGATCGCGCTGCATCCTTTTGACCCTTGCCAGCGCTGCTTTATTGGATACCGCCCTTTCGGTACTGCGTGGCTTACGCGAGTTGTTATGGACCAACGGCCCGCGCTGTGGGTACACAATACGTTTTTCACTTGAATAATTCCTCCCGCGGATTTTTCTTCCGGTTATATCACCTTTCCACGCTTTTTGCTCGGCGCGAGGCGGCCTGACACTGAAAACCGGCTTTATTGGTTTCCCGGCCCGTTCTCCGCCGCGGGCACGGGCCCTGGGACGATAATTGGGAGCTGCGCGGTCTCCCCCCAGTCGCTTTTTCTGAAATAAGCGGAGCCCCTTTTTCTCTTTACGTGGCGCGGTCTTGAAGCGGGAATCCCGCGAGCTTGATGGTCGGTCACCTTTTGTGTTTTGGGCAAACCCGACGTGGCCAAGGCAAACAAAAAGCACGAGACACAGGAGTCTGGCCGGTGTAAAAAAATTAGCCTTGGTATGATGAACGTATCTGTCCAAAAAATGACCTTGTAACCTGCTAAGTTAATCAAAATTTGAGCAACTCCTCAATCTTGCCTTTAAGCCGCACCCTGGGCAGGAAATTCTGTTCCAGCGAAGGGGCGAATGGCACAGGCGTGTCGAGGCTGGCTACTCTGAATACTGGCGCATCGAGAAACATGAAGCAATGTTCCGAGATCCACGCACCGATCTCGGCGCCGATTCCACCTGTTAACGTATCTTCATGCAGGATCAGTACGCGGTTCGTCTTTTTTACTGACGCCCTTACGGTTTCTTTATCCCAGGGCAGAAGTGTCCGCAGGTCGATTATGTCGGCGCTGAGATTCATTTCGGTCGCGACCTCCGTTGCCCAGTGTACACCCATACCATAGGTAATGATCGTCATTTCGGTGCCTTCAGAAACGACATTTGCCTTACCGATTTCTATCGTGTAGTAGCCATCGGGTACCTGTCCGCGAATCGACCTGTAAAGGAACTTGTGCTCAAAGTACATTACCGGGTTCGGATCTTCGATAGACGCGCACAAAAGGCCTTTTGCGTCATAGGGATTGGAGGGATACACGATTTTGAGACCCGGAGTATGAAAGAACCATGCCTCGTTACTTTGGGAATGAAATGGCCCGGCGGCGGTGCCTGCTCCCGTGGGCATCCGAACAACAACATCGGCATTTTGTCCCCAGCGCCAGTGCGCCTTTGCAAGGTTATTGACAATCTGGGTCATAGCCTCAGATACAAAATCCGCAAATTGCATTTCCACAACGCTTTTCATGCCGCTGACAGAGAGACCCAGACCAGCGCCGACAACGGCAGCCTCACAAATAGGAGTGTTACGGACGCGTTGCTTCCCGAATCGCTCAACGAAACCTTCTGTGATTTTGAAGACGCCGCCATATTCCGCAATATCCTGCCCCATCAGAACTAACTGCGGGTGTTTTTCCATTGACTGGCGTAGCCCGTCCGAAATCGCGTCAATAAAACGCCTTTCGCTGGAACCGGTGACGTCTGGCAGCGTCTCTGTAGCGGGATGTGGCGCATAGACGTCCCGTAGTTCCCGTTCGGTGTCGGGGACGGGATGGTTTTCCGCGAATGCAATATCCAGCGCGTTATTGATCTCTGCCTTTATTTTCTTCCGGAGTTCGTCAACTTTGCTTTTCGAAATGATTTTTTCCGCAACAAGGAAACGTTCATAGTTTTCCAATGGATCTTTCCTGGCCCATTCTTCCAGCAGTTCGCGCGGAACATACTTTGTGCCGGATGCCTCCTCATGGCCCCGCATTCTGAAAGTCATGCATTCAAGCAGTACCGGTCGGGGATTTTCGCGAATTGAATCGGCGATCTCCCGCACCATCGCGTACACCGCAAGAATGTTGTTGCCATCGACCTGCCTACCTTCAATTCCATATCCCGGAGCCTTGTCAATAAAATGGGCACAACGGAATTGTTCTTTCGACGGGGTTGACAAACCATACCCGTTATTTTCCACAATAAAGATGACAGGTAGATCCCACACGCTGGCGAGATTTATCGCCTCATGAAAATCTCCCTCACTAGTGCCTCCATCGCCGTTGAAGACGGCGGTGACTTTGCGTCTGGATTGCAGGACAGACGCGAGTGCAATTCCCGTCGCGACGCCGTTTTGCGGGCCGAGATGGGAGATCATTCCGACAATATGATGCGCATTGGTGCCGAAGTGAAACGACCTGTCCCTGCCGTTGGTGTAACCGAGTTGCGTGCCCTGCCATTGCGCAAATAACTTTTCGAGCGGTAGATTGCGGCTTGTGAAAACGCCAAGGTTACGGTGCATCGGGAGGACATATTCGTCGGGGTCCAGCGCTTCGGTGACCCCGACCGCAATCGCTTCCTGTCCGATCCCGCTGAACCATTTGCTGATTTTGTTCTGGCGTAGCAGGATCAGCATTTTTTCCTCAATTAGTCGCGGTTTTAAAATAGCCTCGTAAAGTTTGAGTAACTTGTCCGGCGTAAAGTTGCGGGCGTCGAAGTTCATATGATTTGCAGCGCCGTAAAGTTATCAGACTTTTTTAATGTGCGGCAGATTTCCGGTCTGGTAGTGCGACGGAAGCTGGTAAAAATTTGTATGCTTGCAGGACTTTGGTTATTCATGCGACGCCTCCTGACCTGTGCTCTGTTCTTCGCTTTTTCGCTCGCGGTTACGGCCCAGGAGTTTCGCTTTCACCAGTATCGGGTAGAGCAAGGGTTACCCAGCGACGTGGTGAAAGCAACGACACAGGATTCGCTCGGGTATATCTGGATCGCCACCGATGACGGTCTCGTCAAGTACGACGGCCTTAAGTTCACTACGTATAAGCAGGCGTTTCGTAGCCAATATGTCAAGGGGTTCCTTCACACCCGGCAAGGCCAGTTGCTTGCATTCGGCGATCTCGATGTCATTGAAATTACCAACCTCATTGATACGGTAATATTCCGTCAGGTCCTGAAAGGCGAACGTTTCTTCAGTGATTCGGCAATCTGGTTCCCGAAATCAATATTTCAGGATTCGAATGGTCATATATGGCTGGGCGAACCTCACTCCGTTGTCCGGTATGACGGCACTGGCATAAAACGGTTTGACTTTGGCGAGGAAAACAGATCTTCTGTATACACACGATCGTTCTCATTCTTTGAAGATCACTTCAAGACTTTATATGCAATTTCCTATAACGGTGCAGTTTTCCGTTACTCTTCGAGACAGGAAAAGTTTCTGCCCATTGATCACGTAACGCTTCCTTCGGATATCAGCTGTGTACTGTATTACAAAAACAATCTTCTGATAGGAGCGCGTGACGGGCTTTTTGCGGCACAGGTTACGCTCTCAGGGATCAAGCAACCCCGAAATATTTTCCCTGTTCGCCATGTTTCTCATCTCACATCTTTACCGGATTCCTCTATCCTTGTAAGCACTTTTGAAGAAGACCTTTACACGATCCGACTCACCCCAGAACTTGAGTGGGAGAGTATGTACCATAACTTCAACGGGATCAACAACACGTTTTTCAGCGATGAAGGTGATATCTGGGTGTCTACCGACAAAGGACTTGTGCTGGTTCAGAAGAACCTTTTTGTTCTGAATGATGTCACGTCGCAAACTCATTTTGTCGAGGGCATTGCACAGGATCCGGAATCCGGAAGCATCTTTTACTGTAGCAAAGAGACACTGATTCGCCTTGATCCGCTGTCCGACGAGGAGTGGAAGCGCACGATCCTGCACAATCACAAAGACAACTACTTTCAGGCGCTGCAGTTTCATGATGGTGTTCTCTGGGCGGCGTCCAGCTGGAAGGTGTTCCGGTTTGAAAACGGAACGCTGAAAAAAGAATGGAATTTCTCACCTTACGGGAATTTCGTTCATGACGTCTTCCTTGATAGTAAAAAAAACCTTTGGATTAGTCAGGCGGGAGCCGACAGGATACGGGCAATTACCGACTCAGCGACAGTTTCCGATTTCGATGTAGAGGACCTCGGAAAAAACGAGATCAACCTCATCCGGGAAGGGAAGACCGGCATTTACGCGGTCGGAAGTGGAAACAATTCATATCTCTTCTTCAAAGCTCATGACAAGACGCAATTCACGAATGTCAGTCACCCTTTACCATTTCAGATCCGTGGAGACCTCAATGTTGTCGACATGGCTATCGACGACAACGACGTTGCGTGGCTCGCAAGCAGTGAAGGACTACTTCGCTGGGATCGGAATTCAGCCAAACGGGTTTCATTCGGCGAAGCCTTCGAGGAATACCCCGTCAGCTCCGTTGAAATCTTAAACCATGAGAATCTGCTGTTCGCAAACTCGTATGGGTTGTTTCGATACAATGTAAACACCGGCGAGTACTGGTTGTACGATGAGAATACCGGTCTTCCTTCAAATACGATTACCGATCACGGGATCTACATTAACGACAAAAAGAAAGTTTGGGTCGGAACTTCATATGGACTCGCCTATGCGAAAGGGTCGCTTCTCCGGAACAGAACGACGCCGACTCCTTATTGCGTTGAAGCCCAGGTGAACGGTACACCTTCAAGATTTGTGAACGGACTATTTGCCGACTACGGCGCCTTCATCACCATGCGGTTCTCCCCAATCTCATTTC
>CBKWFZ010000341.1:0-4900 GCA_966673785.1 uncultured bacterium | reverse complement strand
GGAAGCCTTCATGTACCACGGGACATTAACCTTCGGATCGCTACCCCCGAAGTCGGAAGCATTAAGGCGCACCTTGACCACCTTGTCAGGCAGGCCGAACACGAAGGTGTCAGTGCCAAAGGTGTTCTGGTGTACGATCGGGGTGGAGACACCATCGAGGATTACGCTGACTCCTACAGGGCAGACATGATTGTGATGGGTACCCATGGACTGCGTGGTCTCGCCGAATGGTTCGGCGGATCGAACGCTCAGCATGTAACCAAGAACACGGACATCCCGGTGCTCGTCGTAAAGGAAGGCGTAGGCCTCGATGACATCCGGAGCATTATCTTCGCTTCTTCCTTCGAAGAGAATGTTTTTGCGCCCATGTTATTCATTACTGAACTGGCGCGTGTGTGGAATGCGACTATTCATCTGTTCTATGTCAACCCCGCTATTCATTCGATCGAACTGAACGCGGCCCGACGCAAAATGCAGGATCTGGCCAATCAGTTTCCCGATGTGAATTTCACGACTACTGTAAGTGAGACCAATGACGAGGAGTTCGCAATCAACAAGTTTGCAGCTCAGGTGGGCGCCGACCTTATCACGTTGACTCCACACGACCGCGACGGTGTGGTCAAGCTATTCTCGCATACCATTGCCGAGAACCTGGTGAATCACGCAGCGCTGCCGGTGTTGGTTTTGCCGGAGGAATGATTCCCGGTTGGCGGTGGCGGCTCCTGGTTCGTCAGCCGGAACTTCGCGTGCTGCGATCGGAGTAGGGACTGCAATTAACAAGTGTGCTGCTGCATGGGGGCGCCGGATTCCGGATCCTAAATGGATCGTTGTTTTCCGCTGTAAGCCATTAAGCGGTGCTATTGCTTTTTCCGCCCGAAATTCCAATATTTCGGTTACTGCCCCTTGCTTATGCGCTATGCTGTTTTGATCGTGTTCGTTATTTCGCTTGTCGCGAATGGCTCGGCGCAGGTCAGGGAAAAGCTTATCGGTAAGTGGGATTACTACACGATCCGCAACGTCGAAGAAAAGGAGCCCATCTCCCGGTCGATGCTTAAGATCGTCGTCGGCGAAGACAGCTTCTTCAATTTTTACCGCGACGGCAAATACGTCTCATTTGAAAACAATGCATATTTTCAGGGTAACTGGAAACTGGCTGACAACAATCGAATGCTGGTGCTGACCTCTGAGCTTGGCAACACACAAAGCTTCGAGGTCGTGAGTCTCACCGCGCATACGCTGGTGCTGCTCATCCGTGACGATGCCTACCACACCCTGGTGAAAGATAGCCAGCCTTTTCAGCTTGCGCGGAATGAGGCACCCCCGGATCCCGGCACAGCGACAGCAACATCCGAAGAGTTAAGCAGGAAATGGGTACTTACCGAGTTTCGCGACTCGCTCGAAACGGCGGATGTAAACGAACAGATGACGCTGATCGTGAAAGGTTCGTGGTTTGTCTTTCGGAAAGATGGCGGATACTCCAAGAAGATGATCACGCATGCAAAGTCAGGCAAGTGGAAATTTCAGAATGGAAACAGAACCCTGATCATGATTGATGATGACGGGTTTGGCTCCGTCTGGAACATCAGCTTTATCTCACCGGCTAAGCTGGTCTTGCAACGGCCGGGAACGTCTGTCCAACACATCTTCCGGGCGTTCCAGTGATGTACGGGGCTCGGTCACCGAAGTCTGCTTTCCTTCGAGCAGGTTGAGCATTTTCAGCGTCGCCGTGATCGCCGCAGCCTGCTGGTCTGATTCAAACCCCCGCGTTTTGAATTGCCTGTCATCGATTCCCCAGGTGATGATCGTCTCCACAAAGGCGTCCGTACGCCCACCGGGAGGAATGGATATCTTGTAATTAAGCAATTGCGGAAGGCGCTTTCCGAGTCGGTCGTAGATGCTTTTGAGCGCCTGCATAAACGCGTCGTACTGGCCATCGCCCGTGGACGTCGCCTCAAAAACTTCGCCCTCAATTTCGATGCTAAGCGTAGCAACTGGTTTCAAATTGTAGACGTGGCTCGAGTAGTAGTTTCGTATTTTAATTTTTTCCTGCAGCGTTTCGCGTCCAAGCACATCGGAAATGATATAAGGCAGATCTTCGGTGGTGATATTTTCTTTTTTATCACCGAGCTCGACGACGCGCTGGGTAACCTTACGTAACGCTTCGGGATCCAGTTCAATACCGAGTTCTTCCAGGTTTTTTCGGATACTCGCATTACCCGAAGTCTTTCCAAGCGCGTACTTGCGGGTCCGGCCAAAACGCTCAGGCATCAGTTCGTTATAATACAGGTTGCCTTTGTTATCGCCATCAGCGTGTACCCCACACGTTTGTGTGAATACGTGTTCTCCGATAACGGGTTTATTCGCGGGAACGCTGATCCCCGAGAACACTTCCACGAGTTTGCTCACGCTGCAAAGGGCAGATTCATCAACGGAAAACTCTGCCTTGAGGTGATCTTTGAGTACCGCAACGACACTCGAAAGGGGGGTATTCCCTGCGCGTTCACCGAGACCGTTGACAGTTACGTGCAGACCGTTTATTCCGGCTTTCACCGCCGAAAAACAATTCGCGACAGAGAGATCGTAATCGTTATGCGCATGCAGGTCGAAATGTTTCCCAGGAAAACGTTCAACCATTTCACGCACGAACCGGTATGCCTCGTCCGGGTCAAGTACGCCGAGGGTATCCGGTAGCATAAAACGTTTGATCGGCTCGTTCCGGAGTTCCTCCATCAGGAAATACACATACCCGGGATCATTGCGCATGCCGTTGGACCAGTCTTCGAAGTACACGTTGACGCTGATCCCAAGAGAATTTGCATATGCAATAGCCGTGCGTATATCCGCGACGTGAGCTTCCGGCGTTTTCCGGAGCTGACCTTCAAGATGCTTGCGCGACCCCTTGCAAAGCAGGTTCACAACTTTTCCGCCCGCGCGGTTTATCCAGTCGAGCGAACGATTGTCGTCAACAAATCCGAGGATCTCAATTGCCTCAAGGTAGCCGTGCTCACGCGCCCACCGTACGATCCTGGTGGCAGCTTCAAATTCACCATCGGAAATCCGGGCCGATGCAATTTCGATCCGGTCAACCTTTACTTCCTCCAATAACATCTTCGCGATGTTCAGCTTTTCAGATGCGGTGTAGGCAACTCCCGATGTCTGCTCCCCGTCGCGCAGGGTAGTATCCATGATCTCGATGTACATATAGCTGGTTCTCCGGTCCGTGTCTCAATCAGGTTTATCCCTGAATGTCTGCAGGGAAAAATGCCTGTAAAGGTATGGAAAATGTGGAAGGGACGCGTTGTAAATTTCATAAGATTACCATTTTCACAAACAAAATTCTGCCTTGTGAACGTGTGTTAGTTTTTTATTCGCCGGAGCAGCAAACGATTGTTTATTGTGAAAAACCAATTTGACTGTCTTCGATTCGTACGAGACACGGCATCGTTTTTTGGGATTTGTCCTTACCTTTCCCGCGACACACATTTACTTTTTTATCCATGTGCTATCACAAGTCCCAGAAGTTTGAACTCGATTATGTCGCCGAGTATTACTCGGCTTCGTATGACAAGGTGTTGGAAGAGGTCTATAAGCCCAGCTTTCATGAAAACGGATTTGATTTCAAAGCAGGTCCCGTGCTCACAACAGGTAAGCCGGAAGAGCTCCAGCTTTTTAACTGGGGATTGATCCCTTACTGGACGAAGGACCTGGGTTCAGCTACGAAGTTGCGGATCTCCACCCTGAACTGCATCAGCGAGGAGATGTTCGACAAACCGAGTTTTCGCGATGCGGCGCGCGAAGGAAAACGGTGCCTCATTCCCTGTTCCGGTTTTTATGAATGGCGCTGGTTGAACCCGGAGGATAAAAAGTCGAAGAAGTTCCCGTATTACGTCGGGCTGAAGGATCAACCTCTGTTCTCCATTGGCGGTCTTTACTCCCGGTGGGTCGATCGCGAGTCCGGTTCAAAACACTATACCTATACGGTGCTGACCACAGCATCAAATCCGCTGATGAGCAAAATTCACAATTCGAAACATCGCATGCCCGTTATTATCCCGCGCGAGTATGAAAAAGACTGGTTGAATCCGGCGCTGACAAAAGAAGATGTCCTCGCACTCTGTAAGCCAATTGAGGATGCGAGGATGCATGCATATACCATCTCGAAAAGGATCACATCAAAAACGGAAGAAACGAATGTACCTGAAGTGCAGCAGGAAGAATTGTATCCCGAGCTTGGTTCCGACTAAAGGCAGTAAACGTTCACCGATGGCATGGATCGCCGGATTGACTGGTTTGTTTTTGCTGTCAGGGATCGGGCTTCAGGTCAACGCGCAGGATCTGCGCAAGGGATTTATCGCGATCGAAAGCCGCTCCGGTGGAGAGCTTGGCGTCTATGCACTGCACATTGAGAAAGGCCTTGTCGCGAGTCTGCATGAATCGCAATTATTTCCAATGGCCAGTGTGTACAAGCTGCCAATCGGGATCTATATGCTTAATCAGGTATTTGAAAAGCGAATCGATCTGGCAGCCACGACAACCGTGACCCGTGAGAAACTTGCCCCTGAATACAGTCCCCTCGCCAGACGATGGCAGCGTGAAGGCGACTTTGAAATTTCCTGGGGAGAACTGCTGCGGCAGATGGTTGCCGAAAGTGATAATACGGCCTGCGATATGATCCTCGAACTAACGGGTGGGCCGGCACGGGTGACGCGGTATTTTTCCCAGATGGGACTCAACGGATTTTCGGTTGATCGCACTGAAAAACAGATGGCACTCGATCAGATACATTTGATCCCGGACTTCAGGCAGTACCAGGGCATTGCCGTCGACAGCGTATTTGACCTCATGGAGTCGCGCCAGCTGGACCGAATCGGTCGCAGCTCCCTCGCTACACGGAAAGATG
>CBKWFZ010000340.1:0-4902 GCA_966673785.1 uncultured bacterium | reverse complement strand
GAGACCAAACCCGGGCTTACCATGGTAATCATGCACTGCACGTCACCGACGGAGGTGTTTCCCTACATATCCGATTCCGGCACGCTTCGAAAGGGCGACATGCTGGCGATGACAGATCCCGTATTACGGGAATTCCTGAAGAAAGAAGGCTTCATTCTGACGACCTGGAAGGAAGTCATGGAGCGACGAAAAAAGATCACTGACTGACCGGTACTTTCAGAATAACGGTTTCCTTCAACTCCGCAGGATTCCGGATTGCACCAGCCATTCCGTTAATTTGATGAATCTGGCTATTTGCTATGAAGTAAAACTTATCCCCAACGAGCACGCCCGTCGTAGGAAGATCAAACACAGGGTGATTTGAAACCAGGGCCCGCACGCCAACTACGCGTGTAAAGCCTTCATCGCACTCAAGCTCAAGAACCGCTTCTGGAAATGTGACATTTTGAACTGCGATCATTCTGTTTCCATAACGGTACAGACCATCGATGCCTATCAGTAAAAACTTTTCATGAGCCAGCGTCTCGATCCTGCCGGTCTTCACATCAATGCTGACGAGACCGGATCGACTGGCAACAGACACCAGCAACCTGCCTTCGTCGGGAGTCAACGCTATCCCGTTGGGATACCGGAGTTCACCACCCTTCACAAATTCCTCCAGGGTGTCGCTGGATTTACGAACCGCAAACACCCCACCCCCATCGCTGTCGGTAATGTAGGCGCTTCCATCGGACGTGACAACGACATCGTTGAAGAGGTGTTTCTTCCTGCCGCGCAACTCGTATTTTTTTTCCAGTGCGCCGTCGCGAAGGGAGAAAACGTACACCCGTGAAACGAATTCAGTCGTGTCATGAGCCGGCGAATTGCTGCAAACCCAGAGCTTTCGCCGCGCATCGTCTACTTTCAGACCGAGCACTTCGCCAAGGGATAGCGCAAAATCACTGACCCTGCCACGTTCGTCTACTTTAACGATCTTTTGTTTATGCGTGCTGCCGACGTAAAATACCTTCTCCGTGGGATCATAAGCGATCCCTTCGGGAATCAGGTCTTTTTCTTCAAGTTTGAACGCCTGGCCGACTGTCGACTTCTGTCCAGAAGCCGCTATTGTCATGCACGCAAAAATTACGTTCAGCGCAGCATGGAGCCATCTTTGAAAAGGGATTTCAGAAGCCGTCGTCTTCATCAGCCGGAGGTGTTTCCTGTTTCTTGGGCTCAACAGGCGGAAGATCCTGTGCTTCCTCCTCCTGATCCGGTTGGTCCTGATTTTTATTTCGCTTCCGACGCTTTTGCTTCTTTGGCTGTTCCTTTGGTTCTTCCTTCTGTTCCGGACCGAATCCCTCATCGGCCGGCAAAGGCTCGACCTTCTGCTGTTCAGTATCGCCGGGAATCACTGTAGGAACATAAGGAGTCGCTGATTCCTGCTGCAGTGACGGCGGCGATTCATAAAGACTGTACGGAACGTCATTTCCAAGGTAGTTCTTTCTGAATTGATTGATGAAAGCCAGCGTCTCATCATCACTTCCCGGAATGAACGCGACCTCTCCTATTTTCGCCTTGCCTGCATTCGTCTTCTTCGTAATAATGTCGTTGAATTCTTCGTGGGAAGAATGTATGAGTAGGCGATTATCCTCAAATCCAAAATAATACCATGCTTCCGGAGAAGCTTTGAAGAAGACGTGGAACACCGGACCGCCGTCCTCGTTTTTACGGATCTCCATGTAACCTTCAAACGCGCCGTTGATATCGTTCCGCAAAATGTTTGAAACTCCGATCTTACCTTCGCTGAAGAACGCCTTTCGTTCCGGCGACCATTTCAACTGAACATTTGAAAACGCGATCGGTTTGGCCAGCTGTGGTATCGTTCCCAGTGACACATATCCCTGCTGACTTCGTTGTTCGAAATCCTGAGTGGCTCTTTCCCCGACAATGTCGGCGATCTTGTACAACAGTTCCGTTGGATCACCGAGACCTTCGTCAGCACCTTCGTTCTGGATGACCTCCTGTATCCGCTGGCCCATCAGATCAAAAGCCGCGGGTGGTGCATCGCAGTTGAACAGGAGAAACGAATTCATGCTGATCTCATTGGTATCCATGTTACCCTGTCCGATCGCGGTTGCGGTTACATCAAAACCTTTTGTACCCCGAACCATTTTGACCGGACCTTCAAACCGCACGCGGGTATTCTCGTCGTTGTAAGCGAATACCTTTCCGGAAAGCTTGTTGCCCCGCGCCTTCTCGATGTCTTCGATCTTGAACTCCGAAGTCGCGGTGTCATAATGGAGCATACCGCTTGGCAAAAAGAAATCGTCATCGTCGATGTTCTTCTTCTTGGTGAGGAAGGTGATATAAAGTTCGCCGTCATCCTGACCAAAATGTAAACCGGCATTAACCTGATCACCCTCTTCGGTAACCGCCTTTTCAAAGTCGACCAGTATTTCCGTTTCGTCACCACTTTGTTCGTACTGTATCCAGGCCGTGGGCTCCTTGATATTTTTAATGTCCAGCTTCAGGAACCCACTTAGTTGCAATGCCGGCCGGGTCGCGTACATCGTCATATCACCTTTGTAGAACATACCCGCCCCAAGGACGAGCATGTCTTTATCTGTGACAGCACCCGTCGCTACTGTCTGCAGCGACGCCGCGGTCTGAACGCGCTTTGAACTCCGCTTTGTCTTTTCGTCGGCGCTGATGGGTTCGAGGTGAAAATCCGTCATCTTGATAGCGAATGTATCGCTTAGCAGGTTGACATACTGATACGTCGCATAGCCCGAAAACTCCTTTCGCGATTTTATGTCAACAACGCCTTCGGTGAGGCGGTGATACGCGTTGAGCGTATCGAGGACGATGGTGGTGTTCTTCAGCGTTCCGATTTTGGCGTTCTCGAGAATAAGAACCTCGTTGTTCTCCGGCGTGATCATCGCATCGGCTACGATGATATAAGGAATACCACTTACCTTCAGCTCCTGCGACTTCAGGTCATATTCCGCCTTCTCGGCATTGAACCGTAGTGAGTCAAGATCTTTTCGGGTGGTGTAGAAATAGGAATCGTCGAGCGGCTGATCCGGATCTTTCTGCATGGTGATCTTTTGCCCATCGACATCCCACCGCATACTCGATATTGAAGTTTTGAACTGCGCGTAAGGAAAGTCGATCGCCGCATCGCCTGCAACTTCAGGGCTGACTTCGGCGTAGTTTTGCTCGAGATTAAAACGCATGCTCACGTCCGTTCCCGTGAGCAACGGTTTTTCAGGGTCTTCCGATTTCACCTTTAAACGTGCGTGGTCTGCACCGAATTCTTTCCCTGAGAATTTCATGTAGCGTGAAACGAGTTCGGTTCCGCGACTCTCAAACTTTCCTGCGCCACCAACACCTTCTCTGGAGATCGTCACGGTGCCACGCATCTGGGCTGTGGAGTTATAAAACTCGAAGGGTGCGTTCAGATTCTTAAGCTCCATCCTGTCCTGTTTCGGATACCACTTCATATTGTAGTTGAGCATCTTTGCCTGTGGAAAAAGGACCGGCCCGAATTGTTTTTCCTCA
Organism: uncultured bacterium; assembly: GCA_966673785.1. GTDB lineage: Bacteria > Bacteroidota > Bacteroidia > Cytophagales > Cyclobacteriaceae > Ohtaekwangia. Next base: position 1,362 of record CBKWFZ010000340.1, on the reverse strand, counting down.
ATCGTCGCAAGTTCGCCACGGCCAAGCACTGAATCCGGATAAAACACAAAGTCGGATGAATTCAGCGTCGCGGCGAGATATTGTATCGAACCATTTCCACGCAGACCGCGGTTGTCCATTGAAACCGATCCCTTCATGTTTCCATCACCGTTGTATAACGGGTAGCCGGCTTGCGGAATGTTGTGGGTAAAGCCAAGTGACTTGTCCGGTTGCGTGTGCAGCTTTTCCTGGAATGCCGGAAACATTCCGCTGGAGTTAAACGTGCCATCGAAATTTATCGAGCTTGGATCGGCATCGTTAAGACTGTCGAGTTTAAATGGCGGCACGACAAAGAACACGGATTTGTCGTACGCACCGCTGAGAACCTCTTGCCTGTCGAAGTAAATCACACCACCGGCGCTTGCATCGAGGCGGGGAAACGTCGGGATCTTCTGCTTGCCTGACTTGTTTCCACCTTTGCTGATATAAAGCGTTCCTGATGAACTCGAGGGACTTCCTAATCCTCCGATGGCCGCCGCAGCTGAATCGGCACTTACCATCGAGTTGTTCACCTTCCTTCGGATCATCTGTCCCCGCGCATTCTTTTCCATTACATAGAAGTTAACAGAATCAATGTGCTGAAGATTGATGTAGAAGCTGTCGTATTTCAACAGGAATCCTTTTCCGCTGATCTCGAAGTTACCGGCGTTAATTGTCCCGTCGAATTTGATATCGCGGTTTTGAAGCAACGTGATCACGCTGCTGTCGGGTGTAATGCGAACGTTAAGTGAGTCACTGACCTTGAACTCATCAACGCCGCGGACCGTCATGTAACCCTCACTGTAATTTATGGTTGCGTTCGAGGCACTGTCGATGACCGAGAGTATTTTCAGATTGTCGTAGTCGCTTTCACCCCGCGCTCCCTGGTACAGCAGAATAAGCTTGTTTTTAACGGTTACCCTATCGGTTTTGATGTCATAAAAAAGCAGTCCTTTTTCGGAAAGAAATTCAATGGCAGCCTTGATGTCACGGGGCTCCATTCCTGTGGACAGGGCGAGGTCGCCGGAATAAAACTCGCGCACATTATTTCTCAGGCAATAGCTGGCCATGAGCGCGACGGGGTGAAATTTGAAACCCTGACCTTTCAGCAGCCTGTAATCCTCCTGGTCATAATAATCCACCGACTCAATTACGAGCGGCACCGTGTTACGGGCGCCGTCGATCGAAATATTCATACTATCCGTTGCAAGATCCCATCGTATCACATCGGCCGCGAAATCGATATTGAAGTACGACGATGAGTAGGGCGTGTGCTTCATACCGCCTTTGTCCTTCCGGATAATCAGCCGTTGCACCGAGTCGCCACTCGACGCATACTTGAAG
>CBKWFZ010000339.1:0-4908 GCA_966673785.1 uncultured bacterium | reverse complement strand
CTACTTATTTCAAAACGAAATCCGGTCAAAGATCATCGAACGGAACAACGTGGTGGAAGGAAAGACCGTTGAGCCGATCCGTACCTTTACTGAGAGTATAGCCTCCCGGAAGGCGCGTCTGGAGAATTCCAAAAGCCGAATGGACTACTGGTACCAGGGCTTTTTTTATGCCTACGGAGTTCAGCATATCCCCATGGCTGGCGACGAAGAAAGACGGGTATTTTATATCAATAAGATAACGTACGCTGACGATACCGATCCTCGCTAGCCAGTCGGGTGATCTTGCACATTATTTGGGTCAGTGTTGTATATTTGCGCGGCGCTATGCAGAAAAAACTGATTCTCAATTCGGAACTTCTCGATCTTACGATCAACCGTCTGTGCCAGCAATTAATTGAGAGTCACAACGATTTTTCCAATACAGTGCTTATCGGCCTTCAGCCACGAGGTATTTATTTCGCCGAGATACTGCATCAAAAGCTTCAACGCGACATCAAGACCAATATTCCACTGGGTTATCTCGACGCGACGTTTTACCGGGATGATTTCCGGCGTCGGGAAACACCCGTTACGCCGAACGAAACGCGCATCCCGTTCCTGATCGAGGGAAAGCAGGTGGTTTTGGTCGACGACGTATTATTTACCGGCAGAACGATCCGCGCTGCGCTCGATGCGATGATCGCATTCGGAAGACCTGCGAAGGTCGAGCTACTGGTTCTGATCGAACGAAAATATACCCGTGAGTTTCCCATTTCCGCGGACTATGTCGGCAAAGCGGTAAACACCCTCAGTTCACAACGCGTACTCGTGGAGTTGGAGGCACAAGGTCATAAACAAAACAAGATCTGGTTGGTCAACAAGGATTAGAAACAATGTCAAAATTAAGTCAAAAACATCTTCTTGGAATCAAGGACATTACGAAAGAAGACATTGAACTTATTTTTGAAACCGCCGACACCTTCAAGCAGGTAATCAACCGTCCGATCAAGAAAGTCCCTTCGTTACGGGACGTTACCATAGCAAACGTATTTTTCGAAAATTCTACACGCACCCGTCTTTCCTTTGAACTTGCGCAGAAGCGCCTTTCGGCGGATGTGATTAATTTCAGCGCGTCAAACAGTTCCGTAAAGAAAGGCGAAACCCTTCTTGACACGGTCAACAACATTCTCGCCATGAAAGTCGACATGATTGTGATGCGCCACGCGAGTGCCGGGGCGGCGCACTTTCTGTCACGCCATATCAATGCAAATATTGTGAACGCTGGTGATGGTACGCACGAACACCCGACTCAGGCGCTGCTGGATACTTTTTCGATCCGCGAGAAACATGGTGAAATAGCAGGAAAAAAGGTTGCTATCATCGGAGACATACTCCATTCCCGTGTGGCGCTATCAAACATCTTCGCGCTTAAAAAACTCGGGGCAAAAGTCATGGTGTGTGGACCACCGACACTGCTTCCGAAATTCATTGGAAGTCTCGGTATCGACGTAGAGTATGATGTAATGAAGGCGTTGCAATGGTGTGACGTTGCCAACGTGTTGCGGATTCAGCTTGAACGCCAGCAGATAAAGTACTTTCCATCCCTTCGCGAATACTCCCTTTACTACGGGATTTCCCGACGCATGCTCGACAATCTGAACAAGAAAATTACCATCATGCATCCCGGACCCATAAACCGGGGCGTCGAACTGAGCAGCGATGCAGCCGATTCTGAGCACTCCATAATCCTCGATCAGGTGGAAAATGGTGTAGCCGTTCGTATGGCGGTGCTGTACCTGCTGGCGGGCGCGGCAGGATAATGTGATTTGCTTTTCCCGATTTTGTTAATTTTAAGTCTGAATGTAAACGCATGATCTATAATTCCATTATCGACACAATAGGAAACACTCCGCTGGTAAAGCTAAATAAACTTAATCACGGTATTCAGGGGACGATGCTGGCCAAAGTCGAGTATTTCAATCCCGGAAACTCAACGAAGGACCGCATGGCGCTGCGCATGGTGGAAGATGCGGAAAAAGCAGGCATACTCAAACCCGGTGGTACGATCATCGAAGGTACTTCAGGAAACACCGGGATGGGTCTCGCTCTCGCGGCCATATCAAAGGGATACCGCTGTATCTTTACGATGGCTGATAAACAGTCGCAGGAAAAGATCAATATCTTAAAAGCAGTTGGTGCTGAGGTAATCGTTTGTCCGACCAACGTTGCTCCTGACGATCCGCGCTCCTATTATTCGATTGCCAGGAAACTCAACAAGGAAATACCAAATTCTTTCTACCCGAATCAATACGATAATCTTTCCAATACCGCTGCGCACTATGCGACGACCGGCCCTGAAATATGGGAACAAACGGAGGGAAGGATCACGCACTACGTTGCGACCGTTGGAACCGGCGGATCGATGTGCGGAACCGCACGGTATCTGAAAGAAAAAAATCCGGACATCGTCACCGTTGGTATCGACACCTATGGTTCTGTCTTCAAGAAATATAAGGAAACCGGAATTTTCGACGAGAACGAAATTTATCCGTATCTCACCGAAGGCTTCGGCGAAGACATTCTTCCGAAGAACGTGGACTTCGATGCCATCGACCTCTTCATTAAGGTTACAGACAAGGACGGGGCGATCGCCGCGCGAAAGCTGTCGCGTGAGGAAGGATTGTTCGTGGGCTGGTCAAGCGGATCTGCGGTTCATGGTGCCCTCGAGTATGCACGTGAACACCTTAAGCCTGAAGATATGATGGTGATCCTGCTGCCGGATCACGGCACCCGTTACCTCGCAAAGGTGTACAACGATCAATGGATGAAAGATCACGGCTTTCTGGAGTCAAGAAATTTCCGGTCTGCACGTGACATTATCCAGGGCCGGAATGGTAAGACGAGTCTGCATACCGTGTCTCGCGAATCGCGCATCAGTGACGTCATCCAGCTAATGAACCGGGAAGGCATCGATCAGATTCCGGTACTCGATGAAAGCCAGTTCGTAGGGAGCGTAAGTTCAGCATCGCTGCTTGAAAAAATCATACAGGATCCGCAGTTGCAGAATCGACAGGTTGGAGAGGTTATGGATAAGCCGATGCTCTTTATTGCCCCGGACAGTACACTCGATGTCTTGTCATCGTTGCTGAACCGGGATAATAAGGCGGTCCTTGTGCGGGATTCCGATGAACAAGTCCATATCATCACGCAACACGACGTGCTGAGAGCGATGACGAGCTAGTATAAAAATGATTCGTGATTAGTTGTCGAGAATTTCGATCTCGACGCGCACATTCTCCTGGGCGCGCGTGCTGTGCTTGTCATGAATGGGCTTTTTGCCGCCCCACGCCTTTACCTGCATCCGGGCAGGATCGACACCATTGCTGATCAGAAAGTTCCTGATCACTTCCGCACGCTCCTGCGACAGCTTCTTTGCAGACCCGAAACCTTCCTTTGTCCGCGTGAGCGAAAAGAAATTATCGGAGCCTTCCTCGACATAGATGATCTTGCCACTAGCCTTACCGTTTGCGTGGCCGTGAATACGAATCTTGTACTTGTCGTTTTCACGCAGCATCTCCAACAGACTGGTGACTTCAAACCTTGATTCCGGTCGCATGATTGCCGCGTCCTTGAAAAAGTAAACGTGGTACATCGTCGCGATATCGCCCTTCTGCAGCCTGACAAGCTCGAATGGTACGACCATCGCGCCATCCTCATTCAGCACGATACCATCTCCCGTCGGACTATTATAATCAATATCCCGTTGCGTCTTTCGATAACCGAATACCTCGCAGACAAGCGCTAGCTGACCAGTCTTTCCTGAAGGACTTACTACCTTTACGTTCGTATTGCCTTTGTACGTGCCGATCTTACGCAGCTTTTCGTTATCAACAACATCCACATCTCCTTCTACAGTTGTATTATCCAGTATGCGCGAGAGTTTGAAAAAGAACTTTTTCCCGGGGATCTCATCGTCGTCATCATTCGCCTTCACTTCGGCGGGCTTCTCTGGGAGCACGGGCGTGGTTTCATTCGAAGCATCGGCTATGGCGTCTGCTGGCGCGGGTTCAGTCCGATCGTTCGTCACAGGGTTCATGGCGCGCTCCGAAACAGGATTGATATCCACTCCTGCGTACGCCGCCGCATTTTCACCTTCCGGCAAAGTGCCAAGAAATCCATTGTACACCCATGTATCCTTGAACTCGGATTCTTCCCGCAGACGTCTTGCTTCCGCAATCGCCTGTTCCCGGTCTGACGTGTTCAGCACGTAGACATAATACAGCTTCCGGTTTGGATTCATTTCATAACGGGCGTTCAATCGCAGATCATCGTGCGCGTGACTTGTGAACCGAATCGCATTTTTATGAATGCGGAACGCCCCGATAACTACATAATTCGGATGCTCGCCCGACAGCTGTCGGGCCTGAAGGGTAGGCGCGGATTGTAACAATAAAAAAATACCTACCAGTGCAAAAAGTCGTGAATAGTTCATAACAATGGAAAAAAAACGTGAAACTCAATACGAATTTAGCAAAGATTCAAGAATAAACAAGTAAGGACCTACTCGTCAATTATTTACAGGTTCGGCAAGATCTCAAAATCCTGCTCCAGGACCGCACCCTGTTCATCGATCAGCATAAGTTTGTGCTTGCCGGAAGGCGGGTTTAACGGCAAAACATGTGATTTCCGGGTATTTCCGACCCATTTGCCGTCGATGTGCCAGAATACCGTGATGTTGTTGTGCTGATGCGCCAATTGAAAGATTACGTTCCCGGGTTGCCCCGACATATCCCGGGGAATGAAGAGACGTGCATCCGCCTTGGGGTAAATAAGTTCCATTCGCGATGGAGTCAGTCCCGTAGGGCACCCGGCTCTGAACGGAGGAGGGGTCCGATAAGAAAGGTTTTTTCCCCGGTAGTAGTACTCCTG
>CBKWFZ010000338.1:0-4912 GCA_966673785.1 uncultured bacterium | reverse complement strand
CTGGCAAGGGCTCTCCGGTGGTCACCCATGCCGTTGCGATAAAGCAGGGCGAGGTCGTGAAGATCGCGGGCTGCCTGTACGGTGTTTCCCTGTTTCCGGTTTGCCTCGTATGCGCGGGTGTAGTAGTCGGCGGATTCGGCGAAGCGCTTTCTTTTACCGAGAATGTTAGCGTAGACGTTGTAGGTGTTCGGAAGGTACTGGGTGAGGCCCGCGGCCTGGAGGTTACGCATGGCGGCGGTGAGATCGTTCTCCGCCTCATCGAGCTTGTCGAGTTCCGCTTCGGCCTGCGCCTTCTGCACAAGGAGCAACGATTCGTATTCGACGTCGTGTTCCCGCCGGCTTATTCCCACGCCATACGCCGCCGCCTCAATGCTGCGCTGGTAGTCACCCGATTGAAAATGGAGGAACGCTTTTTTTTCGAGCGCCATCAGGGCGATGAACCGTTTTGCCGGAAATCGCATACCCGTTTCGATACAACTGTCGTAGTACTGCAGTGCCGTTGCGGAGAGGTTCAGCAACTGATGAAAAAGTGCGAGGTTATAGTAGGAGTGTGTTACGTAGGAGCGTTGCGCGCCGGGAGACGCGCTCTTGTTAATGGCAGCCGCCTCACGCGTCAGTTCAATGGCGCGCTGGAAGTCACCGTCAAGCCGGTACGTGTCCGCGAGGCGATGGATGATGCGCGCATATACGCTGTCGCGCGAACCACATTCATCGTACGCCCCGGCGAGTGCGCGCAGACGCGGTATCTTGTTCGCGGGCGTTGTATCATCGCTCTCGATGGTGCTGAGCTTGTCCAGCCAGGTCTGTGCATCATCCTCACATTGCGCGAAGCTGAATCGCGCCAGCATCAGGAATACGGGAAAAAGTAAAAGCGTTGTTTTCACACGCACTATTCGCGCTTCACATATCTTCCTTTTCGAACGAGCTTCCGGTCATTAAGCACCGGCGACGTCCGCACAACGGCAGGCGCCGCTTCCAGCTCGCTGAACACGGTTCGTTTACTGATCGGCGAACTGTAGGCCGACTTGCTGACCGTCGCGCCGATCTTTCCAGAGAGGATCGCTGTCGCAAAAGATGATCCGCTGATGTAGATAGGTGGCGACGTGTACGGCACGAGGAACTTCATCGATGTCGCGTCCACCGTGTCGGCGGTTACGCCAAAGTCAACGTACCGGCTGAAGTAGTTTTGCGTGGGGCTCACGCGGTCTGCGGCAGCGGTTGTTGCTACGATGACGTTGTTAGCGGAATCACTCAGGCATGCCGGAAAGAAATTGTGTATGCTCAGATTTCGTAGCAGACTGTCGGGAATCGTTACACCGTACTGGTCCTGGTACTTCGCTTTCGCGGCGGCGTCGATCGCGTCGATCTTGTTTCCGCTTGCCGTAACAAACAGGATTCCCTTGTCTGCCAGTACTTTCGTGATCAGGCTGTCGAGATATGGATGGGGGTCCGGCAGGTAATAATAGAATCCCCAGCTTGCGTTGATGATGTTTGCACCTTTATCGATCGCGTAGTGCAGCGCGCAGATGCTCGCGAACAAGTCGCCGGCACCCGTGTTGTCATGGGTCTTCAGTGTCATGATCTGCACGAAATTGGTCGACGACCTGGCGAACTCGTTGACGATATACTTGCTGATGATCGATCCATGTCTGCTGAGATTATCGTCGCGTACGTCAGGCGAGTTGCTGACGAAGTTCCAGCCATAGGCATCCTTCGGGTAACAGTTCCCGTCCGCGTCCGGTGCGCTGCTGTTTTTTTCCGCATTATTACGCCAGACGTACTGGCTGGCAACTACGTCAAGCGTATCGATACCGGTGTCGAGCACCGCGATAACGATCGTATCCTTACCCGCGGAAGGAACGGGTTCCGGTTGCTGGCCGAATTTGAACTGTCTGATCGTCGGCAGTTCCTCCGCCGGGATCTGCTGAATGTAGTTCAGTGAATAGATCGCCGTGGTGTCTTCGCCGACGCCTTTGGATCCGCCGCTGACGGTTCCGGCGCGGATCTCTTCACCGTGAATAACGGTGTGAATATCGTCTGCCTGCCAGAGCTCGACGTGCGCGCTGCAGCTGTTGCAGACACGGACGTTTATCGCCGTGGTGTCGATGCCGGCCTGATGCAGCTTCAGCCGGATGTCATCGCGTTTTGCACGGCTCGGAATTCCTTTATAAAGGATCAGGATCTCATCTGCCTTGTAACGAACAGATGCTGAGTTGTCCCTGACAAATTCGTCAGACCGTATCGGTTCATACGAGCGCGGTTCATCCGAACATGTGCAACGGAAAAGACAGCTGATGATAGCCATCGTGTAGATGGCCATGAGCGGGTACTTGAGGGTCATATTCGAGGTTTAGGTGACTTTCCTACAGCTTGTCAAGCCATACTTCAGCTTCCCTGTAGCCCGGAAGCTTTTCGTTCACCACCTCCTGCAAAAGTTTTTTAGCCTCTTCTATGTCATTCCCCTCTGCGCGTTTCATCAACGTGATCGCTGTATAGAACTTTGCAGGGTTCGCATAAAGCTGAGTATGAGCGCTCAATTTATCAAATTGTACGATGGCTTCGGCATATTCCTCCATCTTAAGGTGGGTAATACCAAGATATCTGGTCGATTCTGCCGCCAGGTTCGTTCTTTTTGCTAATGAGTTGAAGATTGTTTTTGCTTCTTCGTAACGGCCTTCATTGTATCGCGCGATGCCAAGCTGCAGGCTGTCTTCGCCGGAGCTCATCGTGGTCGAAAGCGTAGTGAGGTTCTCTTTAATATAGGTCGTGGCGATACGAGATGGGTTCTGCGGTCTGAAGACGGTGAAGAAAACGATAACGAGTGCAATACATGCGGCGGCGGCAACGTAAAGCCATCGTTTTGATGTCAGGGGACGCACCGTGTTCTCCTTGCTGGAAAGACGCTGATACTCGATGGCGAACTCCTTCTTCTTCTCTTCATGCAAGGCTTCCCTGAGCTGCTGCCGGGACGCGAGGTAGAAGGCAACTTCATTGGCGAAGGCGGCATCATGTTCACATCGTTCTTCAAAAAGCGCGCGATCGGAACTTGAAAGGGTACCTGAAAAATAATGATCAATTAGCTCGAGGTCATTCATACCATTCGTTTCGAACTTTTTCTCTTAGTTTTTCCAGGCATCGTAATCGGGAAGTCTTCACAACGTCCGCTGAATTGTACTGCATTTCTGCAGCAATCTCCTTATCCGAGTAGCCGTCCTCGAATAGCATAAGCAGCTGCCGGCATTTTTCACCCAGTTCCCGGATCCGCTGGGCGAGGGTCATCCGGTTTGCTTTTTCTACCAACTGTTGTACGATGGTACGCGCCTTGTCGGGCATCACCGCAGTCATGTGTTCCACCATGTCAGAATTATATACTGTCCTGTTAGTCGTATTTTTTCTGATCACGTCAACACATTTATTCATTAATATTTGATGGGTATAGGTTTTCAGGGATGAACGTCCTTCAAAACGGCCGGAAATGATGTTGTCGATCAGGCTGATGATGGTATCGGAATAAACGCTGACGCATTCTTCCTCCGACAGATTATACTTCGAGCGGGCGACGCGGACGAGGTAAAAGAAGTGTTCAAACAGTTTCTTTTCACCAAGCTTTCGCTGAAGTCCGTTTGCGCGAAGCCCCTCCAGAAGCTCGGATTCTTCTTCCACCTGCGGCTTGATATAGGAAGCCTTTAGAGACACACTAACAATTTAAATCGAAATATAGCCAGAAAAGGCGCCCAGCTTCCGCTTTTTCGACGAATACCTAAAAAAATGAGGGCGGTGTTGTTTCCTCCGGCCGGGTCGGCTTCGACAGAGTGTTCAGGTTTTCAAAAAAATGATCCATCGTATGAAACAACGCTCGTCGACCCGACTCAAAGTAATCATGTGTATGATTGCGGCAACGCTGATGTTCTCTGCTCATGCGCAGAACTTCAGTGGTCTGCAAAACAAGGAGCTATCGCCGGACCTTAGCAAGGAAAGTATCGTGACAGGAATCCTTGATGTGCTCACCAGCGGTGGTGGAGCAACAGGGACTATCGATCGCGTGAAAGTACTCGACGATCAGGATGTGTCGCTCACGGTCGCGATTGCTTTCTCCGGGATTACCGAAGGCTACATCATCGTGTCGCTTACGGACGAAGACCTGAAGGAAGTAAAGGGTTTCTCGACACAGAAGATCGCTATTCCAACTGGCAAGAACGAGGTTCAGTTGCGTCTGCAGCTCGATCCGAAAAGTTATGCCGAAAGCGAGACGTTTACGGTGCCACGCTTACTCGTGATGGCTTCGAAGACGGAGTCCGGCACCCAGGGTGTCCGGCGGCTCTATAAACTCGACAAAAAATTCATGAATCCGGTTACGCCGGAGAATATCATTGTGCCTGTGGCGATGACGCCGGTAGGAAGCGCAGCCTCGCTTCCAAAGAATCCGCCTGCTGAAAACTCCGGTGGCGGATCGGGGCTGGTGATCCCGCGGAGGAATGTGTACGAAGTCATCAAAGACAAACCGTTGTATCTGCACCAGGTAAAGCCCACACCTGTGCGTAGGGGAACCGTTACGACCTCACCGGTGATGGAACGTAAGCCGGTCAAGCCAGCGTACACCGCCGTGTCCGTATTAAAGATGAACCCTGTGTATGTGGCGACACCTGCAACAGGGACAGGAACTCCGGCCCCTGTAAGTACAGAGCCGCAGGGTCCCGACAACAAGCCGGTTTCGTTTTGGGGTGACTTCATCTATTCGGATGTCGACTTTGAAAGTCAGATCAAGATCACCAGTGTCAACCTCAACATATTCCCCGACAAGAATCCGAACTCGGGCGTGTTCTATTATCTGCCGCTGGCGTACGATATCCGGTACGATGGCGAGAAGGGCGTTGCTTTTAACGTCGACTAGGGAACGTCGCGTGGCGAAGGC
>CBKWFZ010000337.1:0-4912 GCA_966673785.1 uncultured bacterium | reverse complement strand
ACCGGTTTTATGACTTCCAGCCTGATCTCAATATCGACAATCCGGAAGTTCGTGATGAAATCCAGAAGATAATGGGTTACTGGATCCAGTTGGGAGTCGCGGGGTTCCGCATCGATGCCGTACCGTTTATCCTGGAGGGCGGGGCACCGCCCAAAACAAACGGTCAGCTACGTTTTGAATACCTCCGGGCTATGCGGCGGTTCGTCCAATGGCGCCGCGGCGACGCAATTCTGCTTGGCGAGGCAAACGTAAAACCCGAAGACTCCCTGCGCTATTTCGGAGCCGAAGGTGAGGGCATTCACATGATGTTCAATTTTTATGTCAATCAGTACCTCTTTTACGCCCTCGCGACCGCAAATGTCACGAAGCTGACGGAGGCGCTCGAAAGAACGCGGATCGAATTCCCAAATTCACAATGGGCTGTTTTTCTTCGGAACCATGACGAGCTTGACCTGGGACGACTTAGCGATGAGGAACGCCAGATCGTTTTCGATACGTACGCGCCGGAAGAAACTATGCAGCTTTATGATCGCGGCATTCGACGCCGGCTGCCAACGATGCTGGGCAACCGTCGCCAGATCGAACTTGCCTACAGCGTCATGTTCTCTCTACCCGGGACGCCGGTTATCCGCTACGGCGATGAGATCGGAATGGGCGACAACCTCAACCTCAAAGAACGCAATGCGGTACGGACACCGATGCAATGGTCAGGCGACTACCAGGGCGGTTTCTCGAAAGCAGATAAGCTTGTTCATCCTGTGGTAAAAAGCGGACCTTATTCTTACCGCCACGTCAACGTCGAGGCTCAACGCCGCACCGATGGATCGCTGCTGCAGTGGATGACAAAGATGATTCGCCTGCGCCAGGAATGCTCGGAGATCGGATGGGGTGAATGGGAGACTATCGACACCGGGTTCGAACAGGTTCTGTGTATGCACTACCTCTATAACGGAAGTTCACTTTTTATTCTTCACAATTTTGCCACAGACGCAGTTGAGGTTGTGCTCAACCTCCGCGCCAATGCAGGATTCAAGCTCGTCGACCTTTTTGTAGTCGAGGAGATCGAAGCCGACGAAAAAGGAATGCATCGCATCTGCATCGCGGCATTCGGATACCGGTGGTTCCGCGCCGGTGGACTGGGTCACTTGTTGAAGCATTAATTGCTTTCATCGAGATGCCAGTCGAAGCCGGCCTCATCGGCATGATCGGTGACACGTACGCCCCGCGGGAGGCTCCGCAGGTCGACCAGCGATAAAAAATCACTGGCGGACCCGGCTGTAAAGAACACGCCGAAAACGAGAAACCATCCTGTCCCCGATGCCAGCGCGTACAGAGCCGGAAGCAGACCGAGGATAATGCCTGGCATCGCAGTAGCAATGGCGTATTGCTTCACCGTTAAGGCTTCGCTGCAGGTCACATAGGGCGCGAGGTGGCGCCAGTTCACACCAAAGGAAACCGACCGGAACCCGTCGCGGCAGAATAAAGTAAAAAAGGTCGCATGAATGATCTCATGAAGTATCATGCCTGCAAGCAGCGTGATCGCCAGCGCGATATAGTCCGTTAGAAAGTTCAAGGCCGCAGTTTTCAGAGCAGGAAATCCCCATATCTGCATGAATATAAGCCCGAATACGGCTGCACTTATTCCAAAGACAACAAATGCGGCGCGCGTCGCCCTTCCCGATGGTATTATGCAGCTACCTTTTCGCCCGGTGGTTTCCATGTCGCATCACGGGAGTTTTGCCACGAGGCGCTCTGGTAAAAGACGCAGAATATGATAAATCGCTTTCCATCTCAGGCCGGGTACGATGATCAAGCGCGAAGAAGGTTTCACAACAGCACGCGCGATGAATGCCGGCTCAAGCAGCAGCGACTCAGGCAACTGGAGACCTGCCGTCATCTTGGTCCGGATGTATCCGGCGACAATCACGTTCACAGTCACATTGCGGCTGAACAGGTATTGACGAAGTCCCGCGAGGTATTGCGTAAATGCGGATTTTGTGCTTCCGTAAATGAAGTTGCTGCGTCGACCCCGCACCCCGGAGAGTGAAGAAAGGCCGACAATGCGCTCAAGCCCCGGGTTGTTTTGATCAGTGACAATAATATTCAGGATTGAAACGGCTCCGCAATAATGTACCTGCATCATCCTCAGGGTCCCCTCCCAGTCACGCAGTGCATCTTCGTTTTGTTTAAGATAACCCGCGGCATATACGACAACATTGGGTTTCACAGGCAATGCGGCATAGAAGGCTGCATGTGACGCAAAGTCAACCGCATCAAAGTACCGGATATCGACTTGCGTTTCCGGCAGCTGCCGTTCTGAGACAAAATGCTTTAGCGCTTCCAGGTTGCGCGAAGCGGCGATAACGAAGTAGTTCTCCGAGATAAACAACGCTATCGCTTCTTTGGCAACGTCCGCGTTTGCTCCAAGGATAAGGACGGTTTTCATTGACATGATCGCTCAAATATACGGCTCGCCGCCATCGATCAAATCGCGAGACCGATTATTCAATGATCACGCGCCTGCTGACGCTGCGTTTCGAATCGGAGGCCTTGAGCAGATAAACACCGGGGATAAAAAGCCGCGCGGAATCAAGCGTTGTCTCCGGATGATTCACACGCAATCGCGACAGTTCGCGTCCTTGCTGGTCATACAGAACGAGGCGGACGGGAAACCTGAAATTCTTCAGACTGATCGTCACCTTTCCCGATGATGGAACCGGAAAAATCTGGACGTCATCGACTTCCGTTGACGCGGACTCCACGGCCACGGGTGGGTCCATGGGAACATACATGTTTGCGATCTCATCGCCGAATAACACGCTGGCTGAGTTCTTGAATGCGATAAAGCTTTGTTTCGCCGACGCCGGACTTCCAGCATGGGGCACGTAAGGGAACGACCAGCTCGAATTGATCCACGTCAGCACCCATGCGATTCGTTTCGACTTGCCCGTAGGGTCGCCCATGATGGCGGGAAGTACCACGTCATTCCAGTAGACAGCGGCATTATGTCCGTCGGAAGTGCGGTTTCCGGTTTCAGAAAACACGGCGACGCGATCATTCGCCTGAGCCACGTCAGTGAGGTAAGCAAGATTTGAACGAAGCGAAGACGAAGTTACCTCATAGGCATCAATCCCCAGAATATCAACATATTCCTTGCCGGGAAAATGATTTTGATTCGTCAGTGGCGAGTTGGGGGACCAGCAGAACAGAACAGATGTCGTGCGTTCCTTGAAGTAATCTACCGTAAGCTTGAAGAGTGCCTGATAGTTTGCCGGCGTCGTCGCGGCAGAGCCCCACCAGAACCAGCCTCCGGTCATCTCGTGCCAGGGTCGGAAAACAATCGGAATCCGCTCATTGTCGACTACCAGATCGTTGTTAATTATGTCTATGACCTTGTCGAACTGTTCGTAAAGCCATGCGCGGTCGCCATTAACATCATTTACGATGTTGTTGACAAGGTTTTTGGTTTCTTCACGATACTCATACGTGGTCGTGCCGCGCCCGGAGATATGCCAGTCGAAGGTGATCACGTAGCCCTGTTGATATGCCCACTTAACCGCTTCGGTATGGTAACCGCGTTCTGTATCTGATTTGTCGAGATAATAATGAAAATCGGAACCCAGTACCGCCGGATGTGAACCCGTTACGGCCTTGCTGTCAGAGTATTCCTTGTCTCCATGAGCGCTACCGGAACTGTAGCGGAAGCTGTTGAAAAACTCCTGACCAAAAAGGAATTGATCGGACTGTTGGATGATCCGCAGATTATTGTAAAGTATTTTGGTTTTTTCACTCGCCTCCGGATTGATCTGAGCCCTCACCGGGACGTGCAGGACCATCGTTAGGCAAAAACACGAAAGCGCGGTGCCAATCAAAAAATATGCTCTCATTGTCAAGGAATATGTAGATGGGGTAAAAATAACGAACAACCCCGTGCAAGGTGAGGTGGTGAAAAGACGTAAGCGGATTTCGGGAACGCTGGGCGCGTTTTGTTAACAATTCAGACCGGTATCAGAAACAATTAAGCATGTAAAAAATCATTTCGCCAACGATTGAACGGCACGTCCCTGAGCACATGAACGGCGATGCGACACGTGAAGCGAATTGATCATGCTTCGTTTTATCCCGGCACTGCCAGCGGCTGTGCCACGGAAAACGCTAAGCACGGTGATGATTGCAAGAATAACGATCGAGAAGAGCCCAAGCAGCACCAGGCAGACGAATGGCGTTTTGGTCTCCTCCCAGCCCGGAGCTTCGGCTTCGCGTAGTGGATAAATTCGGAGGTCTTTCATTTTGTCGGATTGGTTCAATACTATAACGTCACGGCGAAAATCTGGTACCAGTCCTGATGAGCCGCATCTCCAACCCTACAACGGACGCTCGGGCAACCAGTTACATCACCTTAGACCACCGAACATTGAAAATGGTTGGAACGCCCTAAAGCTACGATGGATTACCTGTCTGCACCACCCTGATTTATCGGGTTACCCGGCCTTCGGGCCCGGTAATCGACAGCTGGGATGCGTTGAGTATAGCTCCGATGCTTTCATCGATCTCCCGGAAAAAGGGAGCCGAGGCGATATACGTTACATCATGAGTGTGGAAATGATCGATGATCTCATGGTACCGCTCCAGGTCCAATGCTGAATTCTTCAGACTGTAAAGATGTTCACGGATGGACTCCAGTTGACGACTATTTGGACGCGCGCTGAACTTGTAGTCGATATACGCTGCAAGGTCGGAAATAAGCCGGGTAATAAGGACCGACCGATGCTCCATCAATACATCACGCAGTTTGAAGAGTGCCGTATGGGCATCTGAATCCTCAATTCTTCGCATACCATTCACGATTCTGACCTTTTTCATACTAATAATGTTAGCTGTACAAATTTACACAAACTAATTTAATTAGTTT
>CBKWFZ010000336.1:0-4914 GCA_966673785.1 uncultured bacterium | reverse complement strand
ACAGCCCATCATCGGATATTACAGTGACCGTACCTGGACCGGCCTGGGCAGAAGACGTCCGTACTTTCTAACGGGTGCGATACTCGCATCGATCGCGTTGTTGCTTATGCCAAACGCCGACGCGTTGACGTCCGGAATTATTCCGCCCCTGTTTGTAGGCGCCGGTGTTCTGATGATCATGGACGCCTCGTTCAACGTTTCCATGGAACCCTTTCGCGCGCTCGTCGCCGATATGCTTCCTTCCGATCAGCGGACTGCGGGGTTTTCGGTTCAGACCTTTCTGATCGGAATGGGGGCCGTGGTTGGATCGTGGCTGCCGTGGGTTCTTGCAGAGTGGTTTGGAGTCGACAAGACGCCGGTACCCGGTGAAGTGGCAACCAACGTCAAGTGGTCTTTTTACGCGGGTGCGGCAACGTTCATGCTCACAATACTGTGGACGGTTCTGACAACGAAAGAATACCCTCCGGAAAAGTTTCATTCCGAGGACCCTGATAAAGAAGAGGCTAAGAAAGGTATCATGCAGATCTTCACGGATTTTGCGGGGATGCCTAAAACGATGAAGCAACTCGGACTCGTCCAGTTCTTTTCATGGTTCGCGTTGTTTTCGATGTGGGTGTTTACAACACCGGCCATCGCGAGCCATGTGTACGGCCTTCCTATGGACGACACGACGTCCGTGACCTACCAGGATGCTGCAAACTGGGTTGGAATTATTTTCGGCGTGTATAACGGCGTATCCGCGATCTATGCCCTCCTCCTTCCCGCAATTGCATTCAGGTTAGGCAGAAAAACAACACACGCCGTATCACTCACCGCGGGTGGTATCGGACTCATTTCAATTTACTTCATCCACGACCCGATGCTGCTGATCATTTCCATGGTCGGAGTCGGCATTGCATGGGCCAGTATCCTCGCCATGCCCTATGCAATCCTGGCCGGATCCATTCCCGCCCGGAAAATGGGTATCTACATGGGTGTCTTCAACTTCTTCATCACGCTTCCACAAATCGTGAACGGGATTATTGGCGGCCCTATAGTCAGGTATGTGTATGGTTCACACGCAATCTACAGCCTCGTGATGGCCGGCGTATTCCTTCTGATCGCCGCATTCTGCGTACGGTTTGTTACCGACGAGGATGACGTGGTCACTCCCGCGTAACGTGGTTCCTCCCACCTGAATTCCAAGAGATGAATCTGAAGCAAAACGCATGTACCATTCTGGCTGAAAGAGTGGCCTGACAAGGGTATTCGCCCGGGCCTGAATTTTACTTTTTCACTATCAACTACTTACCTTTGCATCAACTGGTACGTTTGTTGAAATAACCCTGGCCAAAAAACTTTATGAAAGCTGGATATCTACTGATCGTTTTTGCTGCGCTTACATTTTTTGCATGCAGCTCCGGAAAGCAGGCTTATGAACGCGGCGATTATTATGAGGCAGTAATGAAATCGGTTAACCGCCTGAGGCAAAATCCCGGTCATGGGAAATCGGCGGAAGCGTTAAGCGGCGCGTATCCGCTGGCGGTTGAGTTTTATGAGACTCAGGCAAAGAACGAGATCGCTTCTAATTCACCTTACAAGTGGAAAAATGCCATCCAGTCATACAATGCGATCAATCAGCTTTACGAGGCGATCAAGCAGTGTCCGGGTTGCCTGAAAGTCGTCAACAATCCAAAAAACTTTTATGCGGAAATCGGTCCGCTCAAGGAAAAAGCCGCCGAGGAAAGCTATAACATGGGTATCACTTCACTCATGAAAGGAACACGGCAGGATGCCAAAACCGCATACTTCAACTTCGTCGACGTGCAGAATTTCGTCCCTGGCTATAAAGACGTGCTGGAGTATCTGGACAAGTCAAAGTTCGAGGCTACCCTTAAAGTTGTCGTCGAGCAGATTCCCGTACCGGCGAGGTACAATCTCAGCGGAGGCTTTTTCCAGGACAAAGTTGAGGAGTTCCTGCACAGCGGCTACCCCGACCGTGGTTTCGTCAAGTTTTACACGCCGCAGGAAGCCGATCTCGCAAAGCTGCCACATGTCGATCAGATTCTTCGTATTCAGTTCGACGACTTCTCCGTTGGAAATACGGTGCTTCGCGAAAAGGAGGAAACGATTACAAAGGACAGCGTCGTAGTAAGCGAAACGAAAGTTCAGGGCAAGAACGTGCCAGTTTACGGAACGGTTAAAGCCAAGCTCACGACATTTACAAAGGAAGTAACGTCCAACGGTTTGCTGAGCATGGTGATCGTTGACGGAAAAACAAACGGCGTCCTTTCTCATCAGAAGTTCGATGGCAAATATGTGTGGGTAAGCCGGTGGGCCACCTTCAACGGCGATGACCGTGCGCTGACAGACCAGCAACTGGCCATGTGCAAAC
Source organism: uncultured bacterium (assembly GCA_966673785.1). GTDB lineage: Bacteria > Bacteroidota > Bacteroidia > Cytophagales > Cyclobacteriaceae > Ohtaekwangia. Next base: position 2,540 of record CBKWFZ010000336.1, on the reverse strand, counting down.
TTCGCGAAACCCAGCCGCCGGTTCCCCAGGATCTTTTTCTTGAGTTTACACGACCGATCTACGACCGTCTGATCCCGGCGCTGCGGAGTTTCTACCAGAATTATTGAGTTCAGAAAGCGGGAGGATACACGTCAGTCCTTGCGCTCCGTTGCGCCTCGACGCCTTCGCGATTTTGTTTTCGACGCTCGCCCGGCTTCAGAGATAGTCAGCTATGGCTTGGCGGGCTCAAAATATGCGATCCTTCCTGTCACGCGGCGCAAACCATTTGGAGGCCCTTTTGGTTATCACAGGATAATCATTAGATTTTCCACATGAAAAAGAGATTTGCAATAATGTCCGCAGCACTGGTTCTTCTCTTTGCCGGTATATCCTGCGGTCAGAAGAAAACCACAACAGCAACAGCGATGAGTACAGATCCCAGCAGGAACATGGAATTAGCAACATTTGGCGGCGGGTGCTTCTGGTGTACCGAAGCCGTCTTCCTCGACGTAAAGGGTGTTGAAAAGGTCGTGTCCGGATACATGGGCGGAAAGGTAAAAGACCCGACGTACAAAGAGGTTTCCAGCGGCCTGACAGGGCATGCCGAAGTCATCCAGCTGACGTACGACCCGGGCGTTATTTCCTACCCCGAATTGCTCGAGATCTTTTGGAAAACCCATGACCCGACAACGCTGAACCGGCAAGGTGCCGACGTTGGCACACAGTACAGGTCTGTCGTCTTTTATCACAACGAAGAGCAGAAAAAACTGGCAACCGGGTACAAGCAAAAGCTCGATGAAGCTGGCGCTTTCGACGATCCGATCGTGACAGAGATAGCCCCCGCAAACGTTTTCTATGTGGCCGAGGATTATCATCAGAACTACTACAACCTTAATGGCCAGGCTCCTTATTGCAGGGTCGTTATCGCCCCTAAACTCGAGAAATTCCGAAAGGCATTTGGTGACAAACTGAAAAAGTAATTTTTTTTACCGCGACTGTAACCTCCGTGAAGAGCCTCCGTTAGTATTAGCAAGAGTAGAGTAATTCTTCTCATAGGTTTAGGTTTAGGTAACAAAAAAGCCCAGAGACGCTGGGCTTTTTTGCTTTGTATCGTTTTGAACAGCGGCTACCTTTCCGGTGGCGCCTTCCCAGGGAGGTTCGGATCAAACCTCGACTCCCTTCATTTCATATGCTATCTCCATCACCTTAACAACTTCGCCGGCGCGGTTCCTGATCGGCGAGAACGCGGAGCGGAGCTGAATGCTTTCGCCTCGCCGGTTGATCCGCTTGAACGCCCCCTTCTTCGGAAAGCCTGCTGCCCGGTCTTTCCAGAACTGCCGGTATTCTTCGCTTGCTTTTTCATCCTTCGCCACAAAAATCCGATGGTTCTCGCCTACGACCTCATCCTGCGTGTAACCGAACAGTTCGAGGAAATTGCTGTTCACCTTCTGAATTGTACCGTCAGGTGAATATTCAACAACTGCAAGCGAACTGTGTATAGCATTCAGCGTGCTTTCGGTTTCAGCCTGTGTGCGCTGCATCTCTTCCTGTGTCGCCTGGAGCTCTTCCATGTTCTGACGCATCTCTTCTTCCTGCGCCCGCATCTGCTCAGTCATCTCCTGAGATTCTTCAAGCAGCTTGTGCGTACGCGCATTGATCTTCACCGTCGAAATCGTCGATGCGATACTTTCGGCAATCTTCTGAACGAAGTCTATCTCGAATTCATGGAATTGACTGAAGGAGGCAATTTCAACTACCCCAAAAATCTGGTCGTTCACCTTGAGCGGCACGATCAACACGCTCGTCGGATTTGAATCTCCCAGCCCGGACGTAATCCGGACATAGTTCTGCGGAACATCGGTAAGATAAACAGTATCGCCTTCCTGCCATGCCTGACCGGCAAGACCTTCGCCACGATAGATCTTCTGGTTGATAAACTTCTTCTTGTCCCATGCGTAACACGCTTTCATGGACATCGTCGGTTCACCTGCTTCTTCCGTGTCGTCGACGATATACAGTGCACCCTGATTGGCTTTGAGGTACTTCACCAGGTTGCCGATGATCTCATCGGCCAGCTTGTTCAGATCGGTGTTGTTGGTACGCAGGATCTCGCCGAACTTGGCCTGACCTTCCGTCGCCCAGTTACGTTTTTTATCGTCTTCAGCAACCTTCGCCAGGTTGTTGCGCATGTTGATCAGTGCATTACCCAACACGTCATGTTCACTGAGCGGTTTGAAATCGGAATTGTACTTCCCGTTTCCGATGTTCTCGGCAAAGTTTGACGTCGCCTTCAGACCATTTACAAGATTCACAGTGGCAATAGCCATTTCGCCGATCTCATCGTCGCCGAAATTGCTGCGCTGTTCTTCCACCAACTCACCCTTCCCGAGTTTAATAATGATGTTTTTCAGGAAGTTGACCGGCCTGGTTATGGCGCGCACGAGTGCATAGGCACTCAGCAAGCCGAGCATGATAATGACCGATCCAAGTATGTACGTATAGTTTCGCAGGCTGGCCACCGACTCGGTAATCTCGGCATCGGAACGCGCGGTGATCTCATC
>CBKWFZ010000335.1:0-4924 GCA_966673785.1 uncultured bacterium | reverse complement strand
AACATTGATTTCATATGAGAGTTTATTAATGTGCGACGACGCTTAGGCAAGCGCCGTATCTGTTTCTTTTTCAAATTAACAATAAAATCGAATGGTGCAATCTCCCCTGTTGCACTATAACTTCGGTAAGCTTTTCATCCTCACGTTCAACGGAATGTAACAATTCGCAGCAAATCGATTTGTTGTCCTCTGGGCGGTCGCTATTGAAGAAGTATTGTCCGGTCGTATCTTGACTTTTTATTCCGCGTTTAGACGCAGGTTCTTCGAAAGTCAACGTGGCGCCCACCGACGTCTTACGAAGGCGGAAGGGACCAGGGCGAGCAAGATCTGTTCTGGTGAAATAATTTGAAACTTTGAAAACCGAGCCCTTGCACAAACAACTGTCCACTGCTCTACTCCCTTAAACGTGGTTCCTGAGCACGTCAGGCACCCCAAAGACTTCGGCGCGAGTAGTCCCGAAGTGACTCGCATGATCGGACTCAATAGACAACTGCGAAGGACCCCGGTAAACGAAGAGGTGCGCGAATTCCTTACCGCGCATCGTCAGTCATATAATTACATTGCTGAATCTCAGTCACCCCACGTCACTCGTGAGAGAACGCTGATGATGCGGAGCACAAACACCATCGTTTATCGATACACATTACGCGGACCGTGCACCCATCGCGCCACCTTTACCAACACGCTCACGCCTCCGAAACCTCGGCGTCCACCTGACGGGTGACACTGAGGGGGCAGTCTACGTTCGTGTGCGGCTGTTCCCCTTTTAGATTTCTATGGTTTAAGCAAGGCTCGGCTGATAATTTTTTTCGTACAGGCGTTCCTGTTTTATGCACACGAATACGCGACTTATCAACTTATTACACACAGCATTAAGTACAGAGAGCGGCGCTTTTCCTTCCCCCAACTTCCTATGATAAAAGAGCTTCAATTCCGGACTTGCCAGTATCGCTGCCCGGGCGCCGAGGTGTAGTAGTGATTTCATTCTCTTATTGGCAAGGTGGGATACTCTGCTTTTACGTTTGACACTGGTTCCAGATGAGTGTTCAAAGGGCGCAACACCTGAGTAGCATGCGTATTTTTTGGCTTCTGTGATTTCGTCGAATTCGTTGGTTGTAATTACCATATTAGCGGCAATAATAGGCCCTATTCCTGTTACAGATGTGGCAATCTTAATTTGTTGACTTAGTTTCGAATCGGATTTGATCAGATCTGATATTGCGGCATTAACCTTCTTTAAGTCTTTTTGGATGCCGGCGATTGCGGACTTACAACATCCGGCAGCCAGGCTTCGAATAGAAGCCGCGACGAACTCTTGGTTTTCTTTGATGGGAACTTCAAATTTTGCCTTAGCCTGAATCAACCGATCACGAACTACTAACAATGCACGAAGCTTTTGAATTACCTCACGTTTTGGTTGCCAACTCTTTAGATCTCCGACGTTTTTGTATAGATACTTGGCGATCCGTTTAGAATCATTCTTATCATTTTTTCCACGTTGCATTCCTTGCGATTGTTTAATTCGAAGGGCTATGCACGTTTGTTGCCAGCCGTAGGGTCTATCCCATCGCTTTTATTCAAAGTGTTAAAGTTATTATTCGTTGTCAACTGTTTGTCCAGCCACTCTATCTGTTTCCTTTAAAGTTTCTATTTGATTTGCCAACAAATAACTAATTGCTATTATCCAAACTGTCCACCCCAGGTAAAAAAATCGTTGAACCAAACCCTCATACTGAATTCCAAAAGGCTGCACGAACCTTAATAAGATTAGTGACATTAAACAAAAACTCAATAATGAAAGGAGTCGCAGTGAAAATAATCCTTTTTCGCCTCTCCATAGAATGACACTCAGTAAAGTTGCTAGAATGATTAGTAACGGTAAAGGCCCTACCAAACTATGAAACTCGTTACCCAACGGAAAGATTGCTGCCCAAGCAAGCGAAACGGGCTTGCTGAATGAAAGAATGGCTGGAATAGAAGACAAACCGAGTCTGTTTGATGCTTTGTAAAATCCTATTGAAAATAGTGTACTTAAAGCTGCCAGAAACATGAAGGAAGAAGAAGTGATAATTTCTGACTTAGTCCCAATAGCGCCTAATTCACTGATCACATTCCTCAAGTGATCATAATTGCCGTGTTTTAATCCACTTATGACTACGAATGCCCAAAAAAACAAAGTCATGACATAGCCGAACTTTAACAGGGATTTCGCATTAAGTTGATTCCGATTCAGGTAAAGGAGAATCATCATGACAATAAATCCTAATCCTATTGGAATAAGAATTTTTGAATTCATGAATATAGGATCCGGGCTCGTAATTATTTGGATATGGCACGGTACAGTTTCATTTAATAAGATTATGAAGTTATACTTATTCCCGGGCTGGACATCAAATGATATAGAGTCGATGTCTGTTATGAAGGACACTTTCTTGTGCTCATATGTCCACTTACTTCCTATTGAAAAAACATCAGGCTTTTTGTCTGGGTCCAGAAACCAGCCCCCTTTGATGAAAAAATCATTACCTACCGAAATGTCCACGGTTGAAGAGGTGGCCTTAATTGTTGGCACAATATCTTGTCCGAATGCAGCTAGCCGATAAAATGAAAAGAGAGACAGTAATACGAGTCTTTGCATGATGCTTGTCTTTTAATTGATTAAATATTCCGTTCAAAGGACAAAGCAATCAGGACGGCTCCAGGTTGGAAAAAAAATAGCTACGACATTTTTGCGAAAATTTTATGACAACTACTGATTTACAGGATGTTAGGAATTGTTTCCATAATATTAGATCTGCCATTCAGAGCTAACGCAATGCGGATGGTAACACATACGTTAAGGAGTACAGAAATAAGGTAAACTGGCACCGCTAATGGAATACCGCCTCCCTGCAGGGGCTTAAACAGAAGTAACAAAACAACAGGAACTACCCCCATTAACAATATTGTAATTAACGTCCATAAAATCTGAAAACTCAGAATCTTGCGGCCATACCTAATTCCTGCTTCTCGATTTTTGTTCCTCCAAAAAACGATTACTGGAATCAAAATATTGGACAAAGGAATAACTACTACACTCAGCGTACTTAGGTTCATTAATTTTAGCCAATCTAAATTCTCAGCACGTAAAGGTTGATTTAATGACTCTTGAGATACTAACTCTTTCGTCTCTACACCCAAAGCCCTTGCCAAGCTATTCAGCGTAAAGGCACTACCAACCGATGATCCTTTTTCAATTCTCTGAATTGTCCTGATTGAAATTCTAGAAGTCTCTGCTAATCCCTCTTGTGAGAAGCCTTTCTCACGTCTTAATGCTTTCAACTTTGCACTTATGTCCATATTGCTTTTTGATTTTATTTCGATCCGCTGCCCACTAACGAGAATGTTTTTGTTAATAAGTTGTTAACCCAATGTGAAGAACAAGTTTGTCCAACCCTATGGTTGGCAACGACTGCATATCAACCATAAACATTTGATATCCACCCGTTCCTTCTGTCAATTTAGCAAATTGAGGCAAAATTGTAAGATTAAAAAGCGCCAGTTTATTTCGGCAGCGCAACGCTGAACTCTATCTCACTTCCTGAACTCAACCCTTTTCCTGATCGCCCCAACCCGTATCGCCAGGTTAACATGTCCATTATTCAGGCCCTGAAAATCCTTGTTGGTGATGACGACGTGGGGATTGAATGTGAGCTTGAAATACGGGCTGCAGAGGCCTATGTAGGGAATGAACCGCAGGGATCCGGAATTGAAATCCGTGTAGTAACAAAACTCGGCTCCCAGGCCCGTGACCATGATCGAGACAAATCCGCCAACCTTCGGGCCGATGGTGAACCGGTCGGTGTTCAGGCCGATGTCGGTGCCGCCATAATACGTGAAGGATACCGGATGGTGCCCGGCCACGGATCCCGCCGTCTTCCAGATAGCAACTTCCAAAAAATGCAGCGACTCCGGTCTTTTGCCGTCAACCTTGTCGCCGAAGTTGTGGCTGTACCCGGCTGCAAAGACTGTTTCTTTAAAATATCCGGGGACAACAAACGCGCTATCCTGCGCCGCGACGGCGCCATAGATCAAAACGAAAAGCGCCGTAACTACGATGTTTCTCTTCGCTGAACGCATAGCGATTGCGCAATAATTATGATGATTACAATAACGTCAAACAATTACCGGGCGTATAGCAACGACCTGATTTATTCTTCCTGCTTCATCGTGTTGTCCCGGGTGCGCATTATTACTCGCCGCCGAAAAAATCAAGCGCAATCCGGTTCATGATCTGCGGCTTCTCGGCGAACACGTCATGGGATGTATTGGGTAAAACACAAAACGCGCTGCCCCGGATCTGCCGGTGCATGTCCAGCCCGTGCTCCGTAATGATGTCGTCCCGATCACCGAGTACGATCATCAAGGGTATGTCAATATCGTCGTAAATCGAGTCAGGATAGTAAGCCTCCTTCTCATACCACATGGCGGTCAGGTCACGCACCTGCTTCTTCCAGTCACGCGGCAGCAGCGCCGTATAGTGTTCGATCAATTCCTTATTGCTTTCACCAAAGTACTCCAATGATGGCGGATACACGGAATCAATCGGAATCTCCGGAGGAATCGCGCGTCGCAGTCCGTTGTTGGCACCGACGGCTATGATCTTCCTGACCTTGTCGGATCGCTGTGCCGCCAAAAGAATCGCGGTTATGCCGCCGTCACTCCAACCCATCACATAGACGCTGTCCACCTGCAGCGAGTCAATGAACGCCGACATAAATTCAACGAGCACGCCGTACGTTAGCGTGTCGGCCTGCTCAGATCTGCCCTGCCCGGGCGAGTCGGGCGCAATGACGCGGTAGTGTTCCGACAGCGCCGGGATGCACTTCCCGAAATCGCCAATGCTCCGGCTTAGTCCGCCGCCCGAAAGCAGCAACAGCGGCAT
>CBKWFZ010000334.1:0-4933 GCA_966673785.1 uncultured bacterium | reverse complement strand
AAAAGGAAGGCAATACGCCTCCGTATCCCAATATGTACTTCCGCCATACTTTTCACCGGTAAACCCTTTGGGACCGATGTTGAGGCGTTCATCGTCGCCGGTGTATGTCTGCGTGAGCTGGAAGATATTGAAGCGTATCCCCTGCTGCGCCGCCACATCGCCCTCGATGGTTATATCGGATTCCTCCCACTTGTGCGCCCAGATAGCAGCATGTTTTTCGAATAACCGGTCAAATCCTTCCGCGACAGCGAAATCCAGCACCTTCCGGCATTCGTCAACCAGTTTTTCCTTCGCATGGTTTTCCGAAGAAAGGATCGCACCATACTTGAAAATAACAAGTTCCTTGCCCTGATGACAGGAAAGCTGAACGACGTTGCCTGCGAACTTTTCACGTTGTTCGACATTGATCCTGTCAACGGGAACTTTCGATCCATCGCAGATCAGGGCATACCGCATACCAGTCGTCACATGAAATAACGTTTTCTTGGTCTGTGCAGTGACAATCGCTTCTCCTTCGGATGCATGTCTTCCCACTTCCTCCCAGAACTTCTCATCGTAGTTCGAGTCGGTGTTGATGACGTCGGCATCGATATAGAGCGACAGCGTTATTTTGCCGGAAAAATTCAGCGGGGTAATCGCATAACGAATGGCGCCGATCTCTCCATGTGCCATCGAACAGAAACGGCGCGCGTCGACTTTCACCTGTTTACCGTCAGGGAGCTCTGCCTCGAATGAGCGCTGCAACAAACCGGTTTTCATGTCGAGTACGCGTCGGAACCCTTTTACCCGGCATTTGGCGAGATCGAGTTTTTGGTTTTCGACGCTGATGTGAAGGCCGATCCAGTTTGGAGCGTTCAACACTTTTGCGAAGTACTCCGGATATCCGTTCTTCCACCAACCCACGCGTGTTTTGTCGGGATAATACACGCCTGCGACATAACTTCCGCGCAACGTGTCTCCCGAGTAATCCTCCTCGAAATTCGCGCGCTGTCCCATCCGTCCGTTACCAATTGAAAAAATACTTTCTGAAATCCTGTTATAATGAGGATCAAACCCTTCTTCAATTATTTGCCATTCATGATGTTTGATGTAGTCTTTCATATGCGTAGAGGATTCTCAAAGGCGCAAGGCCGGTTACGAAGAGTCTATTTAAGTTTGTGAGTTGTTATGCCATTAGCTCAGGAACAAGTTCCATCCGGAAGTCTCCGGTTCTTTCAATCACACAATCTGCCTTGCCCAGCAGTTCAGCCTTACCGACGCCGACACATTTCATGCCTGCGGCCAGCGCAGCTTCGACACCAGCTTCGGCATCCTCAAAAACAAGACATTCCGATGGGTCGATACCCAGCCGGCTTGCGGCCATCAGAAAGATCTCAGGATGGGGTTTCGAATGCGTAATCATGGTGCCATCGACGATCGCGTCAAAGAGCTCGCGAATGCCGAGGATATCGAGAACCATCGACGCGTTCTTACTGCTTGATGCCAGCGCTACTTTGAACTGACTTGTTCGGAGCTCTTCGATCAACGCAATCACGCCCGGAAAAACCTCGTCCGGCTTCATGCTTCTGATATACTCAATGAACCATTCGTTCTTCCGGTTCGCGTGAGCTATTTTTTCTTCTTCGGACAAAGTCACTCGTCCTAATTCCATCACGATTTCCATGGAACGAATTCGACTCACTCCCTTCAAACGTTCATTGTCGTCGGGCGTAAGTTCGAAGCCGAACTCTTCTGCCAGTTTCTTCCACGCGAGGTAATGATAATGTGCCGTGTCGACTATAACACCGTCAAGATCGAAGATTATTGCCTTAATCAAATTGAGCTCGTTAATTGTATGTAGTGGATCGCCAAGATGTTCGCGGTAATTCATATGCGTTCAAAAAACGGCTAAAAATACGTGGCCTGAATGACTTTATCCGTTTCTGCGAGCGACTTAAATACCGCAAACGTTTTCCCTTGCGTTCTCAACGCCCCAAACGTGTTGCCATACCTGGCCGCCTCCACGTATCCCGTCGGATTCTGTAATAAACCAAATCCTATTCCACCGGCAAAAGAATCGCCGCATCCCGTCGTATCGATTACATGCTGCACTTTGACCGCCGGTACCATTTCTTCCCTCAGCTTTCCCTTTTCGCGAAAATATACCAGACACCCGCGGCTGTCCACGGTAATATAAACACACTTCACACCTTTGCCCAGACAATGGAGCGCAAACTCTCTCAGGTACTCGCGGTCGACATCGGGACTTTCGGTAAAGTCTTCGCTTTCGTACTCCTTCTTGAACCACGACGCGTGTGCCTCCTCCAGGTTCATCTTCAGTACATCAATGTAAGGCAGCCACAGGTCGCGGTCAATCCAGAACTTGCGCTGGCGTTCGCCATTGATCAGGCAAGCTGTGGTTGGACCATGCGCGTCAAAGATGACGACGCCGGAGCTGTTCGCCTTTAGAAACTGTAAGGCCTCGAGGGAAATTTCATAGTCACTTATCGGAATGAACACGAACACATCACAATCGACGAGCTTCTCGAAGTCGGCTGCAAGAATCGGATCCATAAATCCGGTCTGGCGCTCGAGTCGGTTATTCATATCGAGAAAACGAAGGGAGATGATGTCACCCTGATCGTTTCGTGACGTGATGTGCGACAGATTCACACCCTTTGCACCTTTAAAAACTTCACGCACGTTATCCTTGTCCACACCGCGGACATGGCTTACCGGAATAATTTCGAGGTCATCGATTCCGAGTGCCGAAAGCGCCATGACCGGATGGGTGACACAGCCCCATTTCTGAATCAGATCTCCCTGGTGCGTGACAATATGGTCACGGGGAATCGGCCCCACGATAGCAATACGCTTCATAAAACTACTTTACTGATTTTTCACTACGCTGATCATCCACGAGCAGGTACGCAGCACCGATAACGCCGGCACTATCACCCAACAAAGGCTGAACAATAGGCGTGTCCAGGCGATTGTTGAATACATATTTCTTGACCGAGTCGACACCGCGGTCGTACAGCATGTCGATGTTTCCTACCCCGCCACCGATCACGATGACATCGGGATCGATGATGTTGATCAACACGCTGATCGCCTTTCCGAAAAATTCGATCAGCCGTATCATCGTCTTCTGCGCCGTCGGATCCACTTTCGATTCAGCCAGCGCTACAATATCTTTCAGCGGTTTCCGGTTCCCTGTTTCCTTGAAGTAGTAATTCTCCAGAGCCGGACCGGAGATCACTTTCTCCACGCAGCCGGACTTTCCGCAGTAACACGGACCACCTGACTCGTCCAGGAAGTTGTGCCCCCATTCCCCGGCGATCCCCTGAAGTCCAATGATGGGACGTCCGTCAATGACCAGTCCGCCACCAACACCGGTACCCATGATCACTCCGAATACAACCCGTGCGTGCGGAAAATGTTCACGAACCACACCGTGTCTCGCCTCGGCCAACGCAAAACAGTCAGCGTCATTCACCATTACAACCTCCACACCGAGAAGTTCCTCAAGATCACGCTTCATCGGTTGTCCGTTCATGACGACGGTGTTGCAGTTCTTCATCACACCGAGTCTGGGATCAAGCGTGCCTGGTGTTCCGAAGCCGATTCGCGCAGGCCTGTAGCCCGCCTTGTCGGACATGACGTCCACAAGTTTCTTTACCTGGCTGAGAATATGTTCATAGCCGTTTTCCGCTTCCGTCGGGACACGGTCGCGGAAAAGAATTTCCGGATTGTCTGCCGATTGCAGGATCACGCCTTCGATCTTGGTGCCGCCCATATCAATGCCCCACAACGCGTTTCTTTGTGTATCTGAAGTCCTTGTCATAGCCTTGAATCTGCGGTCAATATAAAGAAATCCTCTAAAGTATGAATGGCGCCGGATCACGCTGGCGCTTTTAACCGGGAATATGTTATGAGCTCCTGCAACTGCCGGCGTTCGGCGTCTTTGCGCGCTGCGTCCCACGATAACGCCGCTGCCATTACTTCGATCAATGCTTCGCTGTATTGAAGTACCTTCTCTATGTCGAAATACAAAAGCGCGGTTCTCCTGACGAAGAAGTCAGCCGCGGAGCAAACCATTTCCTCGTCAAGGCAGTAATTTAATGCCGCCTTCAGCAAATCATAAACATTGTCGCTGCCATTATGTTCTTCGCGAAACCGCTCCCAAATCTCAAAGGCGTTGGCGCCGAACAATTCGAACAGGTCATCCGCTGTGCGGGATGAAAAACCAAAGGGCTGGAGTAGTCTGGCTAACTCATTCCGGCGCAATCGTGCGTCGTTGAGATCAACAGGACCATTTGGCACCAGTCGTATTGCGGAAGTGCAGCATGGATTGAATTTCTTTTCCTGGAAGCTGCGCTTTATAACCAGGTTCACGACCCGTTCCGCCATCTTCCTGTATCCTGTCAGCTTTCCACCGGCGATAGAAATGAGTCCTGACGGCGAAATAAAGATCTCATCCTTCCGTGAAAGATCTGACGCGGGACGGCCCTCTTCATGGATGAGGGGCCTCAGGCCAGCCCAGCTCGATTCGATATCGGACACTGTAAGGTCGCAGCCGGGAAATGTATGATTAACGGCTGCAATCAGATAGTTGGCGTCATCCAGTGAAGCGTGCACCGTATCAGGCTTACCATTGAACGAGGTGTCGGTGGTCCCGATATACGTGGTGCGTCCCCTTGGAATGGCGAAGATCATCCGGTCGTCACCAACGACGTCGAAATAGATCGCCTGGGTAACCGGGAGCCTGTCGCGGGGGACGACGATGTGAGCACCCTTTGACAGGTGCAGGCGTTTACCCTGAAGCGACCCGTCTGCATGGCGGATCTCGTCGACCCAGGGGCCCGCGGCATTGACAATTGCCCGTGCTTCAATCCGGAATTCAGTGCCCGTCTGCAAATCGACGGCCGTGGCCCCGGCGACCGGCCCTCCC
>CBKWFZ010000333.1:0-4935 GCA_966673785.1 uncultured bacterium | reverse complement strand
TATGTAGTAAAAAAACTGCGCCTGGCCATCGTGTGGAGCGGCATCAAAAACAAAGGGGACTCTTTTGCAAGAGCCCCCTTCACATTACTACAAATCAAAAGGTTATTTCTTATTGTCGTTTACCTCTTCGTATTCGACATCGGAGACATTATCGGAAGGTCCGCCTTCGTTCGTCGGACCGGCATTTGTTCCGGTGTTTGCCGTATTCGACGCCTGATAGATCTCCGTGGCAGCGTTCTGCCATGCAGCATTCAATTCATTCATCGCCGAGTCGATACCGGCGACGTCCTGGTTCTTATGAGCCGCTCTGAGTTTTTCGAGCGCGCCATTGATCGCGGTTTTGTTTCCATCGCTCAGCTTTTCACCGTATTCCTTCATCTGCTTTTCAGTCTGGAAAATCAGCGAGTCAGCCTGATTGATCTTCTCGATTTTCTCCTTCGCCTTCTTGTCCTCATCAGCATGCGCCTGAGCTTCCTGCTTCATTTTCTGGATTTCTGCGTCGGTAAGACCGGACGAAGCTTCGATGCGGATTTTTTGTTCCTTGCCCGTTCCTTTGTCTTTAGCGGAAACATGCAGGATACCGTTTGCATCAATATCAAAGGTTACTTCGATTTGCGGTATGCCGCGCGGAGCCGGCGGGATTCCATCAAGGTGGAATCTTCCGATAGTCCGGTTGTCTTTCGCCATCGGGCGTTCGCCCTGAAGTACGTGTATTTCCACCGAGGGCTGGTTGTCTGCAGCCGTCGAAAATACTTCGGATTTCTTGGACGGTATCGTGGTATTGGATTCGATGAGTTTTGTAAACACTCCGCCAAGCGTCTCTATACCAAGAGAAAGCGGGGTAACGTCGAGAAGCAGTACGTCCTTCACTTCACCGGTCAATACACCACCCTGAATGGCCGCGCCGATGGCAACAACTTCGTCAGGGTTAACACCTTTCGACGGCTTCTTGCCAAAGAACTTTTCGACTTCTTCCTGGATTCTCGGAATCCTGGTTGATCCACCCACGAGGATAACTTCGTCGATCTCCGACACGTTAACACCGGCATCCTGAACGGCCTTGCGGCACGGCTCCAGTGTTCTTCTTACCAGGTCATCCACAAGCTGCTCAAACTTGGCACGGGTCAGTTTTTTCACAAGGTGTTTCGGAACACCATCAACGGAAGTGATATACGGAAGATTGACCTCCGTTTCCATGCTGCTTGAAAGCTCGATTTTGGCTTTCTCGGCAGCTTCCTTCAGACGCTGCAGTGCCATTGGATCTTTCCGGAGATCCTGTCCTTCTTCGCGTTGAAATTCCTCAGCCAGCCAGTTCATAATGCGAAGGTCGAAGTCGTCTCCACCAAGGTGAACATCACCGTTGGTTGACTTCACCTCAAATACGCCGTCGCCAAGCTCAAGGATTGAAATATCAAAAGTACCGCCGCCAAGGTCGTATACGGCGATTCTCATATCGCTGTGCTTCTTGTCCAGACCGTAAGCGAGTGCGGCCGCAGTAGGTTCGTTGATGATACGTTTGACATCAAGACCGGCAATCTGGCCGGCTTCCTTTGTTGCCTGACGTTCCGCGTCGTTAAAGTATGCGGGTACTGTCACCACGGCTTCGGTAACCGTCGTGCCAAGATAGTCTTCCGCGGTGCTCTTCATTTTTTGAAGGATCATCGCAGATATTTCCTGCGGCGTATAAAGGCGGTCACCAATGCGCACCCGTACGGTGTTATTATTTCCCGCTTCAACCTGATATGAAACAATCTTTTTCTCTTCGTTGACTTCCTCAAACTTCTTTCCCATGAAGCGTTTGATGGATTGAACGGTGTTCTTGGGGTTGGTAATAGCCTGACGTTTAGCCGGATCCCCCACCTTGCGTTCACCCTTGCCATTATCTAAAAAGCCAACAATTGAAGGCGTGGTTCTGCGACCCTCGCTGTTGGCAATCACCACTGGTTCGTTGCCCTCCATTACGGCGACGCACGAGTTGGTGGTTCCTAAGTCTATTCCAATAATTTTTCCCATGATGTTCTGATATTTTTTTACCTAAAGCTACTCTCGTTCTTCAATGCTTGTGCCAAGCACGGTTTTCGCTCAAAAGATGACATATTGACAGAAATTTTGCGACACCGTGCACATGTCCAGGTCATAAAGGTCAATCGGGTCCCGGCATACCTGTCGCGAAGCTGTCGTCAGAAGGATATGCATGCGGGCGCGGCATTGCTAAAATTCAATAACCGGATGCAGCTGGGCACCCCGTTGCCGCGGCACCAGGTTTTCTCTGAATAGCTTTGTCAGCGCAGCACGCTATTGCGACCATGATGTTGGAGTCCGGTCCCAACGATGTTCTTTAAGTTTTTCCAGAAGATTTTTGTGAAGCCTTCTTCCATCGCTGCATGCAATGTTGTTTTCGACATGCTTTAGCTTACGCATGCCGGGAATCACCGTGTGCACATCCGGATTTGAGAGGATGAACCGAAGCGCGAGTTCCGGCATTGTGAGCCCGCCGGGAACCAGCGGTTTCAAGGCTTCTGCATGATCAACGCTGGCGCTGAGGTTTTCAGGCACGAAATAGGTAGATCTCCAGTCGTCCCTGGGGAAAACAGTATCCTTCGTCAGCGTTCCTGTCAACGTTCCCTCATCAAACGGAACCCGGGCGATCACCCCGATGTCAAGTTTTCTGCATAGCGGAAACAGATTATCCTCAGGAGCCTGATCAAAAATATTGTAGATCACCTGAACGGAATCGATCAGACCCGTTTGAAGCGTATCGAGTACGTTATCCGGCTCCCATCTGTTTACACTGATACCGAAATGCCGTACCTTCCCTTCACGCTTCAGTTTTACAACCGCTTCTTTCCATTCGTCGCGATTCGCCCATGCGTCTTCCCACACATGAAATTGCTGCAGTGCTATACTGTCGACGGCCAGATTCTTCAGACTTTTTTCGGTGTACTCGATGATATGATCGGCAGGAAAGCAGTCCGCCAGCGCATACTCCCGGCGTGATGGCCATTTGAAATTTTTCGGCGGGATCTTAGTCGCATAATGAAAGATCTTGCCGGCATGCCGTTTCATGAGACTTCCGAGAATTTGCTCACTCAGTCCCGCCCCATAGCCCCAGGCAGTATCAAAAAAGTTACACCCGAGCTCTACCGCGCGATCGAGTGAGTGGTTAACTTCCTGGCGCTCCGAACCGGTCCACCCGGCAAGCCCCCACATCCCATATCCGATTTCGCCTACTTCCCAATTGGTTCTTCCGAATCTTCTGTATTCCATGAGTTGAGGTTGTTTTGAGAATGTTTTATTTGTTTGCGTAACAAAGCGGCGTGAAATTATATCATTATCTGTGGGAACGCCAGCCGCCAAGCCCGCGGTTTTATCAGGTTTTGCTAGTTTTGCGGCTCAATTTAACAGACCGCGAAACGAAATTCCTATGACGCTCGAACAGGAGATAGAAAAAAGACGCACTTTCGGAATCATCAGTCACCCGGATGCGGGGAAAACCACGTTGACTGAAAAGTTACTGCTGTTCGGAGGTGCAATCCAGAAGGCCGGTGCCGTGAAATCGAGCAAGATCAAGGATCACGCGCGCTCTGACTGGATGGAAATCGAAAAGCAACGTGGAATCTCGGTTGCGACCTCCGTGATGGGATTCAACTATAAGGACGTAAAGATCAATCTTCTTGACACGCCGGGTCACCAGGACTTCGCGGAAGACACCTACCGTACGCTGACCGCCGTCGACAGTGTGATCATGGTGATTGATTGCGTTAAAGGCGTCGAGATTCAGACCGAGAAGCTCATGGAAGTTTGCCGGATGCGCAACACGCCGGTTATCTGCTTCATCAACAAACTTGATCGCGAGGGTCGCGATCCGTTTGATCTGCTCGATGAAATCGAGGAGAAACTGAATATCCGCGTTCGCCCGCTTAGCTGGCCAATTAGTATGGGTAAAACCTTTAAAGGTGTTTACAGTCTCTACGAGAAGAGTTTGCATTTATTCACGCCCAGCAAAACAACGGTCGAAGAAGGAATCGAGATCCGGGATATAAACGATCCGGTTCTTGAAAATTATGTCGGCGAAACCAATGCCAAGCAGTTGCGCGCCGATGTTGAACTGATTGAAGGAGTTTATCCTGATTTTTCAGTGGAGGACTATCTCAGGGGTAAAGTTGCTCCGGTTTTCTTTGGAAGTGCCGTGAATAATTTCGGCGTAAAGGAATTGCTGGACACGTTCATCACAATCGCACCGCCTCCCGTTCCGCGCGAAACGACCGCGCGGATCATTGAACCCGACGAAGACAAGTTTTCAGGTTTTATCTTCAAGATTCACGCGAACATGGATCCGAAACACCGGAATCGCATAGCGTTCCTGCGGATATGTTCCGGCAAGTTCGAACGCGGGAATAACTACTTTCACGTGCGGCAGGACAAAAGCATCCGGTTTTCAAATGCAACGGCGTTCATGGCGCAGGACCGGGAAACAGTCGACGAAGCATGGCCCGGCGATATTGTAGGTATCTATGATACCGGTAATCTTAAGATCGGTGATACGCTCACGGAAGGAGAGAAGGCAGTGTACACCGGAATTCCGAGTTTTTCTCCTGAAATTTTTAAAGAGGTTGTTAATCTTGATGCAATGAAGACAAAACAACTCGAAAAGGGACTTCTCCAATTAATGGAAGAAGGTGTTGCGCAGTTATTCACCTACGAGCTGGGCAAGAAAAAGGTAGTGGGTGTGGTTGGCGCACTGCAATTTGAAGTGATTCAGTTTCGCCTGAAGAACGAGTACAATGCAACGGTGCAGTTTGTTCCGCAGAACATCTACAAGGCATGCTGGATCAGCAGCAAGGATTCAGGAAAACTTCAGGAGTTCATCGATTCGAAACAACGTCATATAGCACGTGACAAGGATAACAAACTTGTCTTCATGGCGGAATCGCG
>CBKWFZ010000332.1:0-4946 GCA_966673785.1 uncultured bacterium | reverse complement strand
GACATGCTTTCAGGCACACAGGATCAGGTACGGAGACAACAACTGACGGTCATGGAAAAAAATGCGAACCGTCTCCTGGATCTCGTGAATCAGTTGCTTGACCTGGCGAAAATTGAGTCCGGCACAATGAAGCTGCATACATCAACATCGGACATCATTACGGTGTTGAAGGGCGTAACACTTTCCTTTCATTCGGCTATGCAGCAAAAAGAAATTGACCTGATCCTGGATGTCCCCGATGACGAGCTGGTGATGAATTTCGACCGGCAGAAGTTCGAAACAATCATCACCAACCTGATCGGCAATGCCGTAAAATTTACGCCACCGAAGGGATCAATCACGGTTGGCGCGCGATGGATAAAAGGAATGATACAAAACTCGTCATCGGAATTTATCGAGATCAACGTCACCGATACAGGCAGCGGCATTGCCGGCAAGGATGTGGCCAATATCTTCGACAGGTTCTATCAATCCGATGATAATCATCACCGCCAGCAGGAAGGTTCGGGCATCGGTCTGGCATTAGCAAAGGAGTTGGTCGAATTGCACGGTGGTAAGATTTATGCGACCAGCACTCCGGGACAACGAACGCAAATTGTTTTTACGATTCCAAACAATGTTCCGAAGGGAGAAACCACGAATGAAATTCAGTCCGTTGCCAATATCCGCGACATCTCGTCTGCGTATGCCGGATCGCCGCGAGAGGCAGATGTGAACGAGAACGCGCGTTTCGATGAGAGTCGTCCAATCGTACTGGTGATCGAGGACCACGTTGAAGTTCAGGCCTACATTGGCGATATATTGCGCGACAGTTATGCAGTTTCGTTTGCCGGAAATGGCGAGGAAGGAATCGAAAAGGCGGTTAACACGATTCCCGATATCATCATCAGCGACGTGATGATGCCGAAAAAAGACGGCTATGAAGTAAGCCGGGCATTGAAGCATGATGAACGAACGAGTCATATTCCCATCATCCTGCTTACGGCAAAAGCCGATTCCGGCGACAAGATCGAAGGGTTAAGAACAAAAGCCGACGATTATGTGACCAAACCATTCGTTCCGGATGAATTGCTTGCCAGGGTAGAGAACCTGATCGAATCGCGGAAGCAGCTGCGCGCGAAGTACAAAAAGGAAAGTACGCTGAAGCCTGCCGACATCACTGAAAACTCGGTCGATGAAAAGTTTCTGACCAGGCTAATGCAACTCGTGGAAGACCAGATCAGCAACGAACACTTCGGGGTAGAACAGCTCAGCCGGGAGATTGGCATGAGCCGGTCACAACTCCACCGTAAACTCAAAGCCCTTCTCGATCAGGGCCCGAACCAGTTCATCCGGACACTCCGGTTGAACAGGGCCTACAATCTGCTCGAACAACGCGCGGCGACTGCGTCGGAAATAGCTTATCGCGTTGGTTTCAGCAGCCCTTCATACTTTACCAAATGCTTCCATGAACAGTTCGGCTGTACCCCTTCTGAGATGCTGAACAAAGTACACTAGCGCTTAAAAACGAGGATTTCATACAGCTTGCGACATTTTTGACAGCCTGCGCGACATCTGTGATAGGTCGCGCCCTGTCTCATAATCCAATTTTGGGTTCGCTAATGACCGAAGAAAGTGACCCAAAATTCAAGGCTATGAAACAACGTTCTACCCTCCGCAAAAACCACCGGTCCTTCATGATCGCCATATGGTTGTTGACAAGCAGCCTGCTTTGCATGCTGGCAGGCAGTCATGCACTTTACGCGCAGCAAAAGCCTGCCTTCACCATTTCCGACGCAACGGCAGGTTCCGACTGGTACATCAGGCTGAACGCCACGGGAGCCTCCAGCGATATGGACTGCTGGGGAACCGATACGTATTACTATACAATCTTCAAAGATGGCAGTGTTTTCAAGAATGTGTCTGGTGCAATCGATAATAACCAGAAGATCATTCCCGAGACCGGAATTGCTACCGGCGGCTCCTGGCGAATCATGTACAAGACCGACGGAAGCTTGTTCAATTGTCACTACTGGAAGTACAGCAATACGATCGCTGCCTCGACGTCGGCGCTGAAGCCGCCCAAGAATGCCGCTGCGTCGGATTCGACAAGCGAAGACGCGTTACTGAATCAGATAAGGGTCACATGGCAGAAAGGAACCGACGTGCCGGACAACATCCATCACTACCGCATTTACAAAGACGGTGACTTTTCAACGCATGTGGCCCACCTTGCAGGAAATATCAGAGAATGGACTGATCTGAATCTCGGACCCGGAGAAAAGCATACTTACTCGATCATTACACGCGTGAGCAGTTCAACGTGGGGACTGCATGCATCCGACACAATCACGGTTGAAGGAAGCACGTTTCCCGGAATCCGGGCTTCCGATGGCGGGTTACTGAACGCTGTGGAAATCACCTGGCCGGAAATGAGTTCCGCCGCGACGTCACTGAAGATCTTCAGAGACGGCGTGGAAATACATAAGCGTACAAACATGTCGGAAACACGAACGTATAAGGACGACGACCTGGTACCCGGGCTACGGCATGTCTACACGATAACACCGTACCGCGACGCCGGCTCGGCACAGCCTTTTTCGACATTCTCAGATCCGGGTTATGCGAGACGCAACGGAAGGATACGCGGTTCCGTGAAGGCACCGTTCGGCGGGCCGGTGCAGGGTGCAATTGTTTACGCGGAAAGAATGACCGACGTCGAACAGGGCGAAGAGAATCCGACTGTATACAGCGACACCACAAACGCGAACGGATTGTTCGAGATACGCGACATTTACTATCACGAAGAGGCAGTCTTTAAGGTGTATGCGAAAAAAGGTGATCATGGATTCAACCCTGCGTCATACGACGAGATCCTCCTCGATCAATCGGCGCCAGTGTACGCATTGCCATCTCCGAGTTTTGTCGATACCTCGTCGTTTACAATTACCGGCAACATCATGCAACGTATCAATGGCCAGGAAGCCGCTGCCGCCGGCGTGGAGATCCTGGTGAACGACGTATTCAAGGGAAACACAACGGATGAGCAGGGCAACTTTTCCCTCACCGTGGAGGAGATTGGTCAGTACAGCATTACGCCTCAATATTTCGAACACTCATTCGAACCGCCAACGACTTTGGTAGAGATAGAAGATGACCTGACTGATCTTTCATTCGAAGACATTGAACGATCAACGCTTTCAGGACACTTCCTCGGAGGCTGCGAGATTTACATCGGTCAGGCTACACTAAGGGTCTTCAACACCGACAATCCAACCGCGGGTATTGACACGACTATAATGACGGTTGAAGGTTCCGGTTTCTATGAACTGGTGCTTCCTTCGCGCGCTTACACGATCGAGGTGATCGATTTTGTTCCGGCGGAATCACAACAGAGTCTCAACAAGGAAGATGTGATCGAATATTTCGGACTGTCGGAGGTTGATCTTACGGAACACTCCGTTGAAAAGGATTTCGTGTACCGCAAGCCGCCGGAGATCGAAATCGTTGGTCTCCCCGACCCTGGCTGTGCTCCCTTCGACGTGCCGATCATGGAGCAGATCGTAAGATATCCATTGGAAATCCGCGTTTCGGAAAGCTTCGGATCTGAATCCTGCCTCACGAGCACAGGCTACATCGTGATTCACGATGAGATAAAGGACGGGTATGATGGTGCTGACACCCTTCAGCTCGAAGGTGGTATCGCGAAATACGACCTGATCCCCGGTCAGCCGAATATCCTGAACGGGGGGGAACACCCTCATCAGAAAAAGATATCCATTCACGCGAATGTCGACGGACAGACCGCCGATGTTGTCACGTGGGCTTTGGTGGAAGGCAACAGGCCGCGCGAGCAGACCTTCGCAACGGTATCGCCGGAAGTTCCATTCCTCATCCTGAGAGATCCGCCGGGTGATGAAAGCTACAGCTACCTGTCGGAGAATACGAAGTTTACCTCGTCGATGAAGTTTTACACCCAACTATCCGGAAGTGTCAACGTTTGGCAACAAACCAAACTCGGTGTCGAGCAGGAAGCGGGAGTTGGCGTCTTTATTCCTTACAAATTCTGGGGACAGGTAAAATCGTCGATGGAAATCGGAGCCAGCATGAAAAGCCAGGTCGAGTTTGGCCTTGAGTTCGCGACGCAAAACAAGTTCAGTACCTCCGGAAATCAGAACATTACCGGAGAGGATGGGGATGTATTCATCGGCTCAGCCATGAACATGCTTTACGCACTGACGGATGTCATCGACTTCAATACGGAAACCTGCGGCGTTGAAACCTCGCAGCAGATCATCATGGCCACAGACGGATTTGCCACGACGTTCATGTACACCGAAAACCACATCAGGAACGTGTTGATTCCGCAGCTGGAAGATATAAAACAGCTTTATGAAGAAAAGAAATCTGATTCTGCTTCGGTGTACCAGAACCAGATCGACGTCTGGCAGCAGACACTCATGGCAAACCAAACCCTGAAAGAAGACGCGGTCTTTGTGGAGAACAAGTCGTTCAGCGCAGGAGCCGGTTTCGAATCCGAGGTGACCGTTACGGCCACGGCCGGGCTAAGCCTTGAATTCAGCATGTACATCGAGCAGACCGTTGCCAGTGAGGCCGGCCTCGAAATCGGAGGCGTTGGCGCGTCGCTGGGTGCCGATGTGAAATACAGGATGGACGTCGGCGGCTCTGCATCCGCGGGTGTCACCCATGAAAAAACAGTCGGATACTCCTTAAACGACGATGACCTCGGTGACTTCTTTAGCGTCGACATAAAATGGGACCGCGCGTATGGTACACCGGTTTTTAAGCTGGTCAGCGGCCGAAGCAGTTGTCCATGGGAGCCCGGAACGCAACCCCGTGAGGGTGTGCAACTGTCGGTAGACAAGACGGTGCAATACGATATTGAGCAGGATGCGGGTTTTTCGCAACCTGTGCCGCAATCAACGGAATCGGTAGACCCCCATCGG
>CBKWFZ010000331.1:0-4953 GCA_966673785.1 uncultured bacterium | reverse complement strand
CCCGGGTCCAGGCGGACGCCTATGACCAGTACATCATCGGTTTGTTCATTGGTACCCTTCCAGGCGTCGAACGTCTTACTCAGGTGCTCGTGCTGTTCGTGCAACGGCAATTCATGGATATCGAGCAGGAGTTGCGTGAATTTTTTGCCCATGAATTTCTGATTGTCATCGCCGCCGAACTGGTCCCTGAACCCATCGGTAAACAGGTAGACCATTGTCGGAACCTCAATCGCGACTTCATGTTTCCTGAAGCGCTGTTCTCCCTTACTCCGGCTTCCGCCGATCGGATGAATGTCACCCTTTATCTGGGAAAGTTTGCCGTTCTGGATATACACCAGCGGACTCTTTGCCCCGGAGAATTCAAGCACTTTTTTGTTACGGCGGAAAATGCAAAGCGCCAGGTCCATCCCGTCATTATTCCCGGTCAGATCCTGCTGCAGCGCTTTCCTGATCCGGCCATGAAGACTCTCAAGAATAGCGTCCGACTCGGAGACCCCATGGTTGACAATATTGTTGAGGGAGTTAAAGCCGATCATCGACATGAACGCACCAGGTACGCCGTGTCCCGTACAATCAATGGCGGCGAATACGAGGTCATCGGGCTCGTCGGGGAGGGGCGAGAACCAATAGAAATCTCCGCTTACTACGTCGCGGGGTTTGAATAATACAAATGACTCGGGGAAAAGGACCTTTTGAAATTCCGCTGTGGGCAGCATCGCTTCCTGAATACGTTTCGCGTAATTGATACTGCTCTTAATGTTCTTGTTTTGCTGATCGATCTTCTTGTTCGCCTTTACCTGTTTGCGATAGTTCACGATCATAACGCCCGCGAGTGAGGAACATAACAGGATAATTACCAGGATCGAGTTACGTACAATGGCTTCATTTTCCAACCGCGCATTCTGCTCCTCGATCCGGAGACGCGACAACTCACTTTCCTTGCTCAACAAACTGATCTCCAGTTCACGCTGACGGTTTTGCGCTTCAACCTCCTTCAACGACTCCGACGTTTCTTTGAGTGATGCCTCGGTGTCTCTGAGCGATTCCTCCGTCTCCCGAAGACGCTCACGTTGCGCTGTGAGGATCTCAAGGCTTTCCTCTTTTTCAGCCATCGCCTGCTGAGCTTTATCCGCGAGACTGCTCGCGCTCTCGCGCGCTGTCGCTTCCTTTTGCTGCAAGGTCATTAATGTTTCAAGCAGGTTGGCAGCTTCATTTGCCTTGCGGGGATTTCCTGATTTTGAATAGTATTTTTCAAGATGCTGATAGCAGGTTATCTGATCGTCGATAGCCTTTTTTTCCAATGCTATCTGGAGAGCCGCTTCAACCGGCGCGATCGCCTTCTTATATCTATTGAGCCGTGCATGACTTTCGCCTTCAAGCAGTGAGTTCGTGAATACTGCGTCGGTCAGCCTGATTTCCCGCGCGAGAGCGGCGCTGCGATTGAAATAATCGGCCGCGTTACCGAAGTCTGATTTTTCAAAATAGATCTTTCCGAGAAATGTCGCGGCGTGATACGTCTGATGCACCGCGTTGGACCGTTTAGCCCACGTCAATGACTGGGTAAGATGTTTGATGGCAAGGTCATGATTTCCATCCGACCATGCGCGGGTACCCTCATCGTAGGCGATTCTGGCAGCCTTGGCATAGTCCTTCGCCTGGAGCGCTGCCTTTAGTTCGGCGCTTCCCGTTGGAACGCTTTGCGCCGACAGTTTCAGGGCAAAAAAAACAAGCAGGACGAGTAGTTTACCGCTCCTGTAGGTTGGCAGCATTGCTTTCGGGTTAAGATTAAAGACACACAGACGGGGCAAGTTGTTGAACTTGAGTCAAATATTTAATGAACAAGGATATCAAACCTTACATACGCAAGGCTGCACGTTTCAAAACGGGTGGATTTTGAGTGACCGGTGGTATCAAATTCTTCGGAAATAACTGGGTGGCCGCACGCGCTGCCGGGTATGTTTTTTTGTAGGTATTCAGCGTGAAGACTAAACCTCTGCCTGGATTTCCTGGCGGAGGAAGGTTCTCTGACACAAAAACAGAATAAATATGAAACATACGGTGATTGGAATATTTCAGAATCAGGTGGGCGCTGAGGAAGCAGCTCAGCGCCTTCACCAGGAAGGATTTCGCGCCGAAAATATTGACACGGCATGGAGTCATGCAGACGCATATGCACGCACCAATTCACGAGGTGTGGAAAGCGGAGACGATACCCCGTATGGTGTTTCGGATGAAAGCAGAATTGACCAGCCCGGAACCACCAGGCGGCGCGATACACTGAACGAAGATCGCATTGCGGAACGAAAGGGCAGACGTGAATATGACGCAGGTACAGGTGACAGTATCGGCAGATTTTTCCGCGATCTTTTTGACAACCGCGTAGAGGCTGAGAAGTTTGCCGAAGCCGGGCGTGGCAATTGTATCGTCTCGGTGCACGCCGCGTCGGTTGAGGAAGCGGATAAGGCTGCCGCTATTCTCGATGGATGCGGGGCTATCGACGTTAACGACCAGGCTGGCACCGGAAACACGTACACCCGCGCCGCATCGTTGGATAAAACAGATACCGCGAATACAAATCCACGTTCACGGATTGTGAATAAACCGGTTGAGGAAAGCATGCGCTTGAGAGAGGAACGAGTCGATAATTATCGAACAGCTTCAGACCGGCACCGTGCAGACCTGGCCGGCAAGGAAAGCAACGAAGACAATAAGCCGTTGCTCTAGGAAGGTGCATCTATAAACATAAAAACGGGAGGCATGATTTGCCTCCCGCTAGTCATAACTGTATTCCGGCTACTGTATTTCGAATTGCGCGGTCACGTGGCCTTTCAGGCGGATCTTTCGGAAAGACACCGGATCTTCGGCACTCGCATCGGATTCCGCACCTTTGAATCTGACATTGGCCATCATGGGATAGACCGGTCCTTCATCCCATTCCCTGATCATCAATGGCTTGCCGATTGTGGCATCAATGGATTTCGCCAGCGCCAGCGCCTTGCTCTTCGCTACCTGAAGCGCCTTTATTTTGGCCTCGAGCTTGAATTTTTCGATCTCTGTGTGATCCACGCGAACGATTCGCATAAGGTCGATTTCGACAGGCTCTGAACTTGCAAGAAACCGTTCAAGTTCAGCCGAACCTGTGAGGATCAGTTCATACGTTTTTTCACGGAAGGCCTCCTTGTCCCGCTTGGTCACTTTGGATAACGTAGATCCCGCGTCGGCGATCGTCAGTCGCTTTTTGTCGATTCCCGCTTCCTTAAGCGCGCTGAGAAAACGCTGGTCAATTTTCTCAAGCTGTACCTTATTTTTATTTTCTTCGAACTCCCGCAACCTTATCCAGAGAACAATTTCATTCGGATCAATCTCCATTTCCGATATTCCCGAAACTTCGATAAAGGGTTCCTTAAAAACCTCCTGCGCCCGAGCCGACAGGCCAAAGCAGAGGATAGACGCTACTAATAAAACTCGCATAATCGTTTTTGTTTGCCGGATAGACACAAATTGTTTGCCGAAAGATGTAAGGCGTATAAAAATTAACACATCTGCGCCCCATCCTGACGATTTTTATCGATGTCATGATAAATCAAATTTGATATTTTTGATAGCCGTACGTAAAAACAACCGGCGTTAATCTGCGATGAATCTGCAGCAACTTGAATATATTATAGCGCTCGATATTTTCAGAAACCATGCGAAGGCGGCCGAATCCTGTAACGTGACACAGCCAACGCTTAGCATGATGGTAAAAAAGCTGGAAGGCGAGCTCGGTGTAAAAATATTCGACAAAGGCCAGCCGCTGAAACCAACACCGTCGGGCGAAATCATCATCGCCCGTTCGCGCCAGATCATACAGGATGTGCGGAGTCTGAAGGAATTTGTAAAAACCGAAAAGGACTCTATTGAAGGCGAGTTCCGGCTCGGCGTAATTCCAACGCTCGCACCGTATCTCCTTCCAAGGTTTCTTAATGAATTCCTGGCGAACCATCCGGGAACATCGTTTACAGTGATGGAGTTGCAAACAGAGGAATTGGTGCGCCTGCTGAAAACAAACCGCCTCGATATTGCCATTCTTGTGACGCCGCTTGAGAACCGTGAGATACGTGAGATTCCCATTTTTTACGAACCAATTCTGCTATACACGGCTCAAAACCTGAAGTACTACCGCCAGGAACGCGTAAACCTTAAGTCGTTGTCATTTGAAAACCTGCTCTTGCTGGAGGAGGGCCACTGTTTCAGAGGTCAGGTCGAAAATCTTTGCACATCGCGACCACGACACGCGCATAGTCAATTGAACTATCAGAGCGGTTCGTTCGAAACGTTAAAGGCGATGGTGGATAACAATTACGGCTACACGCTTATCCCCGAGCTCGCGGTTAATGCGAAAAGCAAAAACGTGAAACGGTTCCTCAGTCCGGAGCCGGTACGCGAGGTCAGCTTCGCGGTGCATACAAGTTTTGTAAAAGAAGCTCTACTGCATAAGTTAAGGGAGGCAATTCTTAAGTCGATACCCGCGCACTTCCGGAAAAATGAAAAATACATTCGCGTACGGTGGAACTGATGCTGCTCATTGTGGCCTTAGACTGATCATGTAATCCAGCAGCGCCTCACGATCCGCATCCGGCAGGCGCGTGATCAGATTCTCGTACATCATCGATTTCTCCTCATCGACGGAATTCGCCACGTCGTTACGCTTTATCCGTACCACGTGATTGCCAACCATCATGAGGCTCAACTCGTCTTCCGTCGCGTTGATGATGCGACCCATCAACACCTGACCATCTTTCTTCGTGATCTTCACACCCTTCATGCTCGGCTTGATGCGCAGCGACGGATTCACGATTTCCTCGAGTATTTCCTCCCGCGAGAGCCGGTTTCCCACATCCTGCAGGTTAGGTCCCAATAATTCCGTAGCGCCGTCAACGGCATGGCAGCCAAGACACGCCGCCTCTGCAA
>CBKWFZ010000330.1:0-4967 GCA_966673785.1 uncultured bacterium | reverse complement strand
TAGCCGGGAGGCTGGGTGGCCGGGGAACTGGGTAGCCGGGAGGCTGGGTAGCCGGGAGGCTGGGTAGCCGGGAGGCTGGGGGCCGGGAGGGCCGTGATCAAGCAAACCAGCCATGAAGCAAACCAGCTATCTTGCTACCAAGCAACCCAGTCAACCCGCTATCCAGCTATCAAGCAGTCCGGCTATCCAGCTATCCAGCCATCAAGCCACCCAGTTCCGCAAGCCACCTGCTAAGCCGTTACCTTGCTTCTCATCACGAAGCCTTTCCGTGTAAGTTTTCCGAAAGCACTCCAGAATTTATGCGATTCGCTTTCGTTAGGTTTGGAGTCGATTGTCCAAGTAGCGAACACCATGAAAAAAATAACCCTTGCCCTACTCGCGGTAGCCTTTATGATCTACCTTGGTTACTATGGAATGAGCAATCATTCGTCAAGCGGTCCATTCTTTATGTTTATCGGAATTTGTACTGCGGTCGGACTGACCGTTGACATCATCATCCTCATAAAAGAAAAGCTACGCCGGAGCAGGATCAGCAAGCTCGGGTAGTGCGTTAGTTTGCAAGCAGCGAGCCGGCTGATGTTTTTCGCGTTGGCGGAGATGTAATTTTTTTCCTGATTAATACCTCGGCAAGGACAATGTTGGGGATCCAGCTCATCCACGCAAAAATACCATACACGGCAGGTGCACTCAGATCAAAGAACCAAGACGCCCCGAAAATATAAAGCCGCAGAGTGATAGCTGCGAGCGTTAGCGCAAAACTTCTCATCATCCATCGCTCATGTACCAGGAAACTTCCCCGCCACGCACTCATCATGGCAAGGATCGTAAACGCCACCCATAATGAGCATTGCAGAACGAAACTTGATAAGACGATGGGTCCCCTGCCGATGAAGAATGCCATTACCATTCCACCAGGTGCGGCAAGCAGCAGAATGCCGAACGCATAAATGTAACCGATGAAACGGTGAATTTTCGGAAACGCGCGGCGAAGCTTTTTCCAAAACTGAAAGAAACCCGCAACAAGTACGACGGCGCCGGCGAAGATGTGTGTATAGAAGGCCGGCAGATACCATCCACCCGCAACGGCCTCCTGTTTGTGCCGGAGGAATCCATAGGTTGGATCGAAGTTCAGGTAATACAACGTGTTCCCTGAAAGCAACGCCGCAGCGATGAAGATCAGGATGAACGCGGCTAACTTATATCGTCTCGTCAAACGCATTGTCCTTCTGCACCAACAGACTTTCAAGGAAGTTAAGATTATGCCGATCAATATCATTCAGCATCGCGTCAATTTCGGAACGATTCCTTTCCGGGACTTCGCGATACTGGTAGAACCAGCCGTTGCGTTCCTCGTCAGCGAACTTTAGACCGTAGGAAGCAAGGATCTCATCGCGCATGAAGGCAATCGACCCGGAAGAAAGAAAATCGATTTCGTCGTACCTGTAGACTTCCGTACCGTCCACCTGATGGATCGCAAAATGTTTGAACTTGCCAACGAAATAGGAGCTGTCGAGGTAAACAAACTCGGTTTGCGGAAACAAGCGTGTGGACTTCAGCGCCGTTAGCGACAGATTATCGCGCATGCGGAAATAAAAATAGCCCGGCATGATATCCGGCGTGTAACTTTCTTCGAAGTAGCTTTCATCGGTAGAATAGTGTCTTACCTCGATTAGCGAGTCGAGTATCCGGAACGAAACATCACCGGCGCCGCCGATCAGGCTCACAGCAAGCGTATCCATCGACGGCGCAACAAAGGCAATCTTGTCGTGCCGGTAAAACTCTTCGCGTCCGTCGAGGTATCTTTCCTTGATGGTTGTAACCAAAGCGGATAGCGTCTCCGTTATACCGGCATACCGGGTTCCTTCAGTCTCCACGTAATCTGTCCAGCCCTGTATCGGAAAATCAGTTGGCGAAATGTTTCCGACGATGGATGCAAAAATCCCCGTTCCGACAAGGTACGAGGGCGGCATAACGATACCGTATCCTGCGTACTCACGCGATGGAATTTCGCACAACGACTGATGGCCGGCATCAAGCTTCAGATGCTGTGGAAGGAACGCAAATTCCTTTACCCAACGCTCCTGGACCGGCGTCTGGAATCCTTCATGGTAAACGTACGCGTAATCAAAATAGCCATACATGCTGTCGCGGCGTACAAAGCATAAAATATCGTCCGGGCCATGGGGAACAATAATGTCATATTCCGCGGGTATGACTTCCTTCGCTGCAGCGAGATCGAAATATCCATACTTTCCGTTTCGGGTAACCTCAACGATGTTTTCAAAATTGAACCCGGGAGTCCCGATCAATTCGTATTCAGCAGGGATTAATATCTTTCCGTCCTGATCCACAAGCCCCATTTGGTGACCTTCATTTGGATTTCGCGCCTGATAGTCACGGAAGTAATTGACCCAGTTACCATTCACGACGTAAAAGAAAGCGTGATCCCGGTACTCGGTAAACCAGATAACGGAATCGAAGTTTTGCTGAATCGCACGAGCCGAAGCATACAACGGCTCACGCTTTCGATACTCGACTTCCCTTTCAACGAGCCACTCCATTTCGTTCTTTATGCCGGCGAAGGCCTTGTAAAAGTCGTCACCGTCAATGCGCACGATGATCAGATCGTCATTATCGGGTTTGAGCAAGAGGGTAAGTACCGCCTCTCCTCGATACTCCTTCTCAAGGTTATTCGAAACAAATTGCACCGGTACCTGTACCTGCATGCCGTCGTCCTTTTGAATGATCACGGCCGATTCAAAACCAGCATAACATCGGATAAACTCATGTGCTGTATTCCTGAGGATACCTAGTACGGTTGAGACATTTTCCCGTGACTGACGACCATCAAAAAAGCCTGACAGATCAGTATCTGTTGAATTCAGGCTCGCGTTTAGTCTGGTGAGAAACTTCCGGGCTTGTGCTTCCGGATCATTTTTGGGGACAACGGAACACGAACATAACAGCAGGAGAGCCGCAATACGAACCGTGGGACGGATATTCATAAAAGTCAGGTATTGACTTGTGAAGGTACGTAAATTAAGCCGTCCGGAAAATACGCGGCGTCACGACACCAGGTCCGCTCTTACGATCCGTGCCGTCTACCTGATATTGATGTGATAGACATCGCGCATGTTGCGCTGAATGTTCGATATGTGAAATCCTCCCGATGAAGGAACCTCTTCGATGAGGTCAAACTGGGTGCATGATTTCGGAAGGGATGAGAATATCAGGAGGAAGTTGTAATTCTTTCCATCGGGAACCATTGTCCAAAGCGGAGCAAACGAAACGTTCTCGGCGTGAACGAGCTTTGATCTTGATCCTGAGTTTCTGTCGACAAGAAATGTAGTCCGCCAGATACGGATAAGCATGTCGCGTGCGTCGCTGTCAATGTAACAATGAACATACACGTAGGAATCTTCGAGGACTTCGGCTTCGACCGCTGCTAAAACTTCAATGTCGACAAAAGGTTTGACTTTTACAGGAGGCAACTCAATACCCGCCATTCGGACAGCGGCACCGGAAGAGAAAGTTGTCATAGGGGTTCCAATTGTTTCTACAAAGAACGATGCTTCCGGTTTTTTTTGCAAATGGCCGTTTGTTTAATTTGGTTTCTACCTTTCGATAATTCTTACGGGATAGCCTTTTAAAAAATGTTTCAATAAAAATAAAGGCGGTTCGGCAGGAACTCAAACAACTTCACTTCGCGTTTTGCCCCTGTGCTACCTCGCGTGTTCTATGTAAGGAAAAAGATCTTCCGTCATTACACCGGATTCTCATTTTTTGTTTTCATCTGGATTAGCGAACTGGTGAAGGAAAGGAAACGGCTTATTCATCATGAAACCATTCATTACCGGCAGCAGATAGAATTGCTGTTCATTTTTCACTGGTTGCTGTATGGTTTATTCTACGTGGTTTCCCGCGTTAAGGGCCACGAACATTACATCGCATACCGTTATAACCCGTTCGAGATCGAAGCATACAGGCACGATGGTGACTACGATTATCTTTCGAAAAGGAAACCGTTCGCCTGGCTGAAATACCTGACCCCATACCTCAGGATCCTTGGGCGCAAGCGTCTATCGGTCGATGCACGTCATTCGATGAAATGGCCGGATGATGGCATTTCTTTTTTGGATGAGTCAATAAAAAAAAGTGAATCTTGATCTAACGCAAGTTGTCGGAATTGTTGCCGGAATCTGTACTGCCATTTCTCTGTTGCCTCAGCTACTGAAAATCATTCGCAATAAAAAAGCCGATGACATCAGCTTGTTTTATCTTATCATCCTGCTCTGCGGACTTTCATTGTGGATCTGGTACGGCATCCTACGCGATGATGTACCCATTATCGCTACGAATTCGTTCTCGCTGCTGCTGAATATAACGATCATTATCCTCGGTATCCGCTATAAAAGAAGAAGCAAGACATCGCGCCAGCTGTCATAAAAAAACAGGATGCCGAAACGACATCCTGTATCCTGGGGTGACGAGTCTTCATCAATAAGGCGTATGCGGTGACGCGGTACCCGTGCCCCAATATGTGTTCACATCATTGAAGTACGTGTGCGCGTTCGTATCCGGCCAGTGTGACTTGTCAAATCCCGGAATGTTCTGCAGATATTCTTTATCCCTGTTCAGGATAAATACTTCCTTGGCGGGATCGAGTTGCAACTCCTGAAACGGAATGGCAAACAGTTTGCCTCCAATACCGAGAAACGATCCCATCTCGACCACGGCGTACTCGACACGGCCATCATGCAGGTTGATCATCAGATTGTCAATCTTCCCAAGATTCTCCCCGCGCGGATTTTCAACTTTATCGCCCGTGATGGAACTTGCCGTAAGCCGGCGAACGGGTGAATTGGCACGTGGCCCTTCGTGGTTCAACCCGGTTTTGTTATCCACCTCATAATTTTTCTCCATTGTCGTTTTCATAACCTTGCGTTTATGTTAACATCCTTATACAC